>DASZWQ010000038.1 GCA_035546535.1 Pirellulales bacterium
GCGGTTGTTGCACACGACGACCGACACGGTGTATTGACGCGTATTCAATAGCGCCGTCGGATCGGGGTTCAGGACGGTGTCTTGCATGTCCTGCGGCGTCGCGTCGGCTTGCTCGGACGAAGGCGAGATCGTGGCGAACCAGGAATAGTTGCCCTGGTACAACGGCTCGAGCCGGTTCGTCGACGACGAGTCGTACGCAAAGGCTTGCGTCGGCCGGTCGCTCTGCGCGTTGGCCAGGTTCTGCGGATTGAAAATCAAATCGTCGGTCGACCGAAAGATGCGATCGGCTGCCACCAGCGGCATGATGCGGGGGAGCAACTGGATCGTGGGATTGCCGGTCGTGGACTGAAACCACGGATTTGGCCACGGCTTGGCCCCGGCCACGGGAACCGCGGGGAGTGCGGACGATGTGCCGCTCGGCGGCCAATTCTGCTGCGAACCGCCATTCTGGATCGCGGGCACGGGCCAGGAGGGAATGGGCGATAAGGGGGCGCCGGGCCAGGTCGTGCCATTGATCGGCCAGCGAGGCCACTCGGGCAGCATCGTAATCCGCGGCAAGAGCGGCGCGCCGGTCTGGTACGTTTGCAGATAGGGAAACGTCTGGATCGTTTTCCACGCCGCTGACGGCGAAGACGGTATCGTCGCATCGCCGGTCGTCACGTCCGCCGTTTCGGCGATCATCAACGGATCGAACACAAAGACGGGCGAGTCGGTCGCCGTGAACGGAGCGGCCGGCGACCACGTGGCAGGAGTGGGCGTGTAGGGCGGATTGGGTAATGGCGTTGTTGGATCCAGCAGCATCGGCAGAATGCTCACCGCTATCGGCGATCCGACGGAAACTGTGGAACTGGGATACGACAGTGGAAAGAGCTGCGGTTGTGTGCCAGACGTTGATGGTGTGTTCGGAATCGTCAGGCCGGGGGGCGGAGTGCCGGAGAACGGCTGTAATGCGCCGAAATACAGCGAATAGCAACCGGGCGGCAGGTACGGATACGAAAGGATGCGCTTGTTGTACGTCGGTATTTGCGTGCCCGACACGACGCTGTTCGTTGGGTCGGGGTCGATGAACATGCCCATCTGCGTGTCGACCCACATGCGGGGCTGCAGGTAGTTGCGTACTTCCAGGTCGCGGAAGGCGGCGCGGCCGGCGGTGCTCGATTGATCGAGCTTCGTGGCCTCGACCAGCTCGTACGCCCCCAACGGCACCAGCGCCGCCATGCCCAGGATGCCCACGCTCAACACGCCGACGGCGAAGAGGACTTCCAGCAGCGAGATACCGGAGCGGGAAGTAGCCGGTAGTCGGTAGTCAGTAGTCAGTAAGGAAAGACGCCTTGCGCGATCAGCATTTTGCCTGCTTACTCGTGACAACGAGCTACCGGCAACGGCATTTAACTGACGACTGACTACCGACAACTGACTACTGATTACTGTTTTCATCTTCCCCCCAGGCGTTGGAGTTCGATCGCCAGTCGGCGGGATTCCATGATCTCGGGATAGGAGCCGTAGCCGCTGTTGCCGTACGTGCTGTTCTGCATGGCCGTGTCCGAGGCACTGTTCTCGGCCGTGCTGATGGCGCCGGACTTGTGATCGATCGACACCCACAGGCAGCCCAAATCTTGCCAATTCAGGTAGGGCTGAAAATTCGGATCGTTGGGATTGGTGTTCGTCGCGGGCGCGGTCGGCAGCGGCACCAGCTCGCGCCGCCCGATGAGCAAATGGATCGGCGTCAGCGGCTTGAGCGGAATGGGGAGGGAATACGTCGAAATGGACGGGTTGCCGGGAATCGTCAATGTTCCGCAGGCCGCATCGGACGTGTTGTCCCAGCACCACACCGTATCGATGGCCCCCGACGGTGCGAACATGATCACGATCGACGACGTATCTTGTGCGGTGCTCGCGTTTGCGGAGCCGAACGGGCACGTCGCGGCGGCGGCACCGGTCACGCCCGGCCGCGGCCAGATCGGTTGGAACGAATACGTGTAACCGTACGGGAACAACTGCGTGTTCGACGACGATACTTGCTGGCAAGGCTGGTCAAAGCCCGAAAAGTTGAGATCGATCACGGTCGAGCCGGGTAACGTCACGCCGCCGGCGGCGCTACGCATCGGAGCGCGGAAGATCTGATAGCGATAAAAGCCACTGGGTGGGGAATTCGCGCTGCTGGATCCGGCGACTGCGGCCAACTGCCAATTGAAGTTGGCCGTCGCGGGATCGATCGTATACGTGCCGAGTGGCGGCGCCGGGTTTAGCGTGGTCGACTGCGGCGGCTGATAGTACGCCTGCGCGGCATTATTCAGAACAGCCGTCGTGTTGGGGACCAGCTGATAATACGGGCCTTGATTGTTGAAGCGAATCAAGTCGCCGACCCGGACCGTATACAACCAACCGATATCGGTCGACGCGACATTGCCGGGATTATCGGGCGATGTCGGACCTGACATCGGCGATGGAACACCGAGAAACGTGATGAACCCGTTCGATCCGTTGTTGAATACGGCAGCCACGGACGAGAACGTATCGCCCGCGTACGGCGGCGGCACTTCGGCGTAGGCGAGCGACACGCAAGCCTCGGGCAGGCCGGGCATCCGGTCGAGCACTACGGCATAAGGCCGGCCCGACTGCATGGCGCGATTGCGAGCGCCGGTGAACATCGCGCTGACGATGCGGGCCGCTTCGCGCGTCTGGCGATTCGACATGATCGGCGCCAGCATCGGAATGGCCGACGCCGCCAACAGCGCAAAGATCACGAGCACGACCAACAGCTCGACGAGCGTAGCTCCGCCGTGGCGTTGCGTGCGGCGACGTTGTTGTTGATGGCGATGGATCACGGTGCTGCTGTGCATTTCAAAATGATTCGATCGTCGAGGACGCTAGTTATTGCTGGCCGAGCAAGTGGTTCGTGATGTTGTCGGCGTAACCGCCGGTATCGTAGTCGCCGTCGGTATCTGACGGCGCCCCAACGGGAACCCAGTTATTTGGATAGGACGGAGCGGAAGAAAGCACGGCGCGCCATGCATTCTCCCCGGGGAGGTGTAAATACTGGGGTGGAACTAACTTGTCGGGGGGTGGAGGCGCCGGCATGGGCGGCGCCGACTGTATATACGGATCGTACACGGGAAACGCGGTGACGACGGGAAACAGCGTCTGCGGTGCCGAGAGGTAGCATGTGAAATTAGCGCACCAAAAGTAGCTACCGCCCGAGACGGCCGCCGAGGGGATTGCGAAGCCATTGCTATCCACAGGTGGGTGCTGGATGTCGTCAACGCCGTCGCCGCCGAGCGAGTAGATCAAAGGGACGAGCGCCATGCCGTCGGCCGGGTTATAGGAAAACGGAAACGACTGCAAATCGTTCTTCGTCAGCGCCGACGGCTGGAACGGATGCTGCATGCGGAGCGGATCGAATGGATCGTGATTCTTCGCCGTGAGATGAGGATCCGTGGGGTTGTTGACGGGATCATATGGCTGGAAATCCGAAACGAATCCTGGCGCCCAGCGGATAAAGCGGATAGGCCTTCCCCAGGCGTCGATGAACTCCGGCATGCCATCGGCATCGGTGTCGCCGATATTGGCAGGATTCACAAGTTCGGCCGCGACGGTGTCGTCGCTGAGGCCCGTGCTGAGAATCAGATACAGGCACTCGGCATCCTCATAATCCGCGCTCGGAAGTTGTGGATTGTTGGCGCACTTTCTCTGATAAGACAAATTCACGGCCGTCGGTGCAATCGAGACTTGTTGGCCCGGTGAACCGGCGATCCACGACGGACCGGATACGTCAAAAGTGTAAAACCGCGCGACGATGAGTTGCGACGACGGCATGCCCGAGGGAATGGGAACGTAAATCGAGGAGCCGGGGGTGTTCGGGTTTGGATATGCGAATAAATCCGAATACCGATCCGGCAACTCCATCCGCATCAGCTCGCGGATGGCGTTCAAACGGTGCAGCGCGGCCTGTTGCCCGTTGAGGCCGATCGTATTGATCGGCAGGCGCCGTGTGCGGAACGATTCGTAGCGGATCATCAACTGCCCATGCAGCTTGGCGATCAGGGCTTGCGTGTTGGCCCGGTTGGCGGCCTGTTGTGCCGCGCGGGCGGCCACGAGGACGATGCCGGCCAGGATGGCGATGATCACGATCGTGACCATCAGCTCGACGAGCGTGAAGCCGCGGTTGCCGATGTCGCGCGAGGCGATATCACGGGCGCGCGAAGTTACGCCGTGTCCGCCCCGCTGCGATGAACCGCGTGCGTTGTCTTGCCGCCGGCAGATGTTCTGTTCCCGATGCATTGCCTGTTGCGTTCCGATCTTGTTGCCACCTGTCCCTCGCGCTCCCTTGGCCCTCTCGCCCACGGCCGGCATCGTGCGGCCGTGTTTTCGTCGGTTGCCCGATCCTTGTAGGGTGCCCTGTGGGCACCGTTTTGGTTTTTCGTTGTGGTTGCACGCAGGGTAATCGTCATGGTGCACACCGTGCACCCCACGGTTCTGGTGCACACCGTGCACCCTACGGTTCAATGCGCCGAGCGCACCCTACGGTTCTGGTGCACACAGTGCACCCTACGGTTCTGGTGCGGCTTCCGCACCCTGCTATTGCGGGACGTAATCCTCGATCTTGCCGCCCATGAAGTTCGTCAGGTTGTCGTTGTCGCCTTGGGTGATGTCTCCAGGTGGGATTATGTACGGTGCCCCCATCTGGGCCGATGTTTGCGCAACAACTGGCACGTAGGCGCGCCCTGGGCCTTGTTGCTCGTAATGCGAGCCGCCGTATTCGTAATCGAGCCCCGGCGCGATGAGCTGGAATTTCTTCGGATTCCACCAGCTCATGTTGCCGGGAAACATCGTGGTCGGAGGGTTCGGCGTCTTGCATGTCGTCGCATAGGGAACCGCAAATCCCCATTCGCCGACCATGTTGGCGAGCTGATTGCCCGGCGGCAGGGAACTTTGGCTTTTGTAGATGGACGTCCCTGGCAGTGCATTCCAGATGGGGTTGGAAGTATTGTTCGAGGACTCCAGGTTATTCAGTTGATAAACGGCGCTGGGATTGATCGCAAAAATGCCAGGATAAGACGCAGCGTACGGCAAACCCATCGCACCACCGAGCATGTAGGAATAGCTGTTCGGTTCGAAATAGACATACGGCGCCACGCCGGTGAGTTTGCTCGAACTGCCGCTCGGCTTGTACTCGGGCCAGCCGTCGCCATCGACGTCGGTCAGCCGCGACTCGTCGAATTCGTAGAGGAACGGCAGGCGCGAGCCTGTCTGAGCGAACGGCGTCGTGGGATTGGCGCAGAATCCGTAGAGGACGGTCGTCACCGAGGTCGCCGACGTGGGTCTCGGAGGACCCGCGAGCCAGAACACCAGCGACTCGGCCGCGTCGATATTGTCGAGGTCCAGAGTCACCGTCAGGCCTGTGCCGAGAGACACAGTCTGCCACACAGGAAATGGCGGCGTGGCGGCCGGAAGATTTGTCAGAATCTGCCGCACAGCGGCATAGTTGGCCGTGCACCGCGGAAACCTCTTGCGCAGCGACCGATCGAAAAGATCGTATCGCGACGGAACGGTGCTGCTTACAGTCATCGGCGGGATCGCCATCGAGGTCGGATACTCACTACCGTAGTTGTTCTTGTACGACTGCAAGGCCGTGTCGAGATTCGTCAGGTCGGTTTGGATGGCCGTGTTCTTGGCGGCGTTGATCGCGTAGCCGACCGCCACGCCCAGGAGCGTCGTCAGCATGCCGATGATGATCAGCACCATCATCAGCTCGACGAGGGTGAACGCGGAGCGGTGAGTGCTGAGTGATGAGCGACGGCGCAGGCCGGAGACCCTCACCCTGTCCTCTCCCTGGGAGGGAGAGGGGTTATTGTGGCGACCTCTGCCCTCTCCCGGAGAGGGGAATTCCGTTCCGCCGGCGATGTTGTGCTTGAGGGTATTCACGACGGACTCCTTTATTTTCCACCCGACAGGTTGGTGATCAGGTCGATGAGCGGCAGGAACAGCGCGATCACGATGAAGCCGACCATCACGCCCAGCACGACGATCATCAACGGCTCGAGCAAGCTGACGAGGCTTTCGGTGAGCACGGCGACTTCTTCGTCGTAGTTGTCGGCGACCTTGTAGAGCATGGTATCGAGTTCGCCCGTTTCCTCGCCCACGTCGACCATGTTCACGACCAGGTCGTCGACGATGCGCGAGTTCATGCGGGTCATGTAGATCAACACGCCGATCGGCCCGGCCACGAAGACGAACCAGAAGAAGGCCGCCATGACGTGGAAGCGCGGGCGCGAGAACTCCTTCATCGGCTTCGAGATCGATTCGCCCTCGCGGATCGATTCGTAAATCTTGGTGTACATGTTCTCGAACACCGCGTTGCCGGACGTTTCGCGGGTGATGTTCAAGGCTTCGAGAATGGGCACGCCGCTGGCCACCAGCGTGCCGAGCGTGCGCGTGGTGCGCGCAACGATGTTCTTTTCCACGATCTGGCCGAAGATCGGCATCTTCAGCAGGAACGTGTCCCAGCCGATCCGCCCGTGCTTGAATTTGCGTATCAGTTTGACCGTCAGCCAGAAGCTGATCGGTATGACGGGGATCAAGTACCAGTAGTGCACCGTGGCGTAGCTCATGTTCACCAGGAGCACGGTCATCGCGGGCAGCTTCAGACCGAAGCCGTCGAAGATCTTGATGAACTCGGGCACGATCTTGTACATGATGAAGACCAGGATGCCCACCGCCACGGTGATGACGACCACGGGGTAGACGAGCGCGCCTTTGACCTTGCGCTTGAGCGATTCCGATTTTTCCTGGAATTCGGCCAGGCGGCGGAGAATGATTTCCAGGGCACCGCCGGCCTCGCCGGCCTTGATCATGTTGACGTACAGCCGGTCGAAGGCCTTGTGCTGCTTGGCCATGGCCTCGGACAAAGTCGAGCCCGACTCGATATCGTCGCAGACGTCGATCAGGCTGTTCTTCAGGCGGCCGCCCTTTTGCTGCCCTTCGAGGATTCGCAGGCTGCGCAAGATCGGCAGGCCGGCGTCCTGCAAGATGGACAACTGCCGGGTGAAGGTGGTGAGGACCTTCGACTTGACGCTGCCGATGGCGAAACTTTTCTTCTTGCCGCTTTTCTTCTTTTCGGCGGCGGCTTTGCGGGCCTTCTTGACGGAGATCTTCGTGACGAAGTACCCCATCTGCCGAATCGTGGCTTGCGCTTCTTCTTCGCTGGGCGCCTCGATCAGGTCCTTGATCTCCTGGCCCTGAGCGTCCATCGCTTCGAATTGAAAAGTCGGCATGGCAAGCTCCCGAAGCAATGAGGAAGGCAAAATGATGAATGATGAGAGGGCAATCCCCGCCCGCGGCGCGGCGCTACCCGTTCGTCATTCTGCATTCATCATTCCTCATATTCCTCATTTCCTTTGTTATCCTTCGACAATGGTTTCGCGCACGACTTCTTCGATGGTCGTGGTGCCGGCGTAGCATTGGGTCAGGCCCGCGTCGCGCAGGGTGATCATGCCGTAGCTGCGGGCTTTGTCACGCAAGTCGTCGGTCGAGGCGTTGCGCAACACCATTTCGCGCAAATCCTCGTTCATGACCATCAGCTCGAAGAGGCCGACGCGTCCCTTGTAGCCGGTGTTGTTGCAGTTTTCGCAACCCTTGCCGCGATAGAACTTCTTGCCGGCCACGTCCGAATGCGATAGCTGCAGCTCGGCCAACATTTCGCTGCTGGGGCGGATTTCTTCGCGGCAGTTGTTGCAGATGCGCCGCACCAGGCGCTGGGCCAGAATCGCCTCGACCGTGGCCGTGATCAAGAACGGCTGCACGCCCATGTCGCGCAAACGCGTCACGGTGCTGGGGGCGTCGTTCGTGTGCAGGGTGCTGAACACCATGTGCCCGGTGAGCGACGCCTGCACGGCGATCTCGGCCGTTTCCACGTCGCGAATCTCGCCCACCAGGATGCGGTCCGGATCTTGCCGCAGGATGGCCCGCAGGCACTGGGCAAAGGTGTTGCCGATCGAGGCGTCGATCGGCACCTGCACGATGCCGTCGATGTCGTACTCGATCGGGTCTTCGGTCGTGATCAGCTTGTCCTGAATGTGATTCAGCTCGGACAGCGCCGAATAGAGGGTCGTGGTCTTTCCCGAACCCGTCGGCCCGGTCACGAGCACGATGCCGTTGGGCTTGCCGATGACGCTGCGGAACTGCCGCATCAGATCGGCGTTCATGCCCACGCCGTTGAGATCGAGCTTAACGACCGAGCGATCGAGCACCCGCATGACCACGCTTTCGCCGAACATGGTGGGGAGCACGGAGACGCGTAAGTCGACGGGATGCCCGCCGACGGTGAGCTCGATGCGGCCGTCCTGGGGCAAGCGGCGTTCGGCGATGTCCAGATTGGCCATGACCTTGATGCGGGTCGTGATGGCGAACGCCAGGTGGCGCGGCGGCGGCACCATCTCGTACAAGACGCCGTCGGCCTTGATGCGGATTTTGAACTCGTTCTCAAACGGCTCGAAGTGCAAGTCGCTGGCGTGGTCCTTGATCGCCAAGAGGAGCACCATGTTGAGCAGTTTGCGCACCGGCGCGCTATCGGCCAGCGCCTCGACGCTCGTCAGGTCGATCGGCCCTTCCTTGCCCACCATGGCGGCGGCGGCCTGGATGTCCTTGTCCTGCTCCATGTCGGTGATCAAGGACTCGAGGCTCTCGGCCGTGGCGTAGTACCGCTCGAGCGCCGCCTTGATGTCGCGCTCGGTGGCCACCACGGCGCGCACGTCGTAACCGAGGAAGTTCCGCAGCTCGTCCAGGATCGACAGCTTCTGCGGATCGCACATGGCGATCACCAGCGTGCCGTTCTTGAAGCTCACGGGGATGATGCGGTAGAGCTGCGCCATCGGCTCGGTCACGTAGGCCAACACCTCGGGCGGAACGACCACGTCCGAAAGCGCGATCACCTGCATGTTCATCTGCTCGGCGAGCGCCTGGGCCAACTGGTCGTCGGAGACCAGGCCCATGCTTTCTGCCACCTGGCCGAGCAACTCGTCGGGCCGCTGCTGCTGCTCTTCCAGCAGCATTTCCAGTTGCTCGTCGGTGATGAATCCCAGATCGACGAAGATCTGGCCGATGCGTCGCATTGCCATAAGTGTCGTGCCCTGTCGCGGTGCCGCTTTTAGCGGATCAGACTTGTGTCGTTAGTATGTGTTGCTGTCGCCTGGTGTAACGTTGGGTATGTGGATCGCGTCATCAACCCGAAACGCCGGGCGCGCCAACGGCGCAGCCGTTTAACCCGAACGGTGCGGGTCGGTTTAATGTCCGTGTCCTTCCTTCTTTTCCTTTTCGTCTTCCTCTTCGTCGGCCAGCCCGGCGTCGGCGCGCTGCAAGCGGCGCTTCAGATCGTCGGGCGAGTTCGACTTGAACATGATCTCTTCCTTGCTGACGAGTCCCTCTTTCCACAGCCGGAACAAGTGATCGTCGAGCAACTGCATGCCGTACTTGCTGCCGGTTTGAATGGCGGAATTGATACGGAAGGTCTTGTTCTCGCGAATCAGGTTGGCAATGGCCGAGGTGACCACCAATAGCTCGTGCGCGGCGACGCGGCCCCCACCGATCTTGGGCACCAGCGCCTGCGAGAGGATGCCGATGATCGAGGTCGACAACTGCGTGCGGATCTGGTCCTGCTGGCTGGTCGGAAACACGTCGATAATACGGTTCACCGTGCCCTGGGCGCCGGTGGTGTGCAGCGTGCCGAACACGACGTGGCCAGTCTCGGCGGCCGTGATCGCGGCTTCGATCGTTTCCAGGTCGCGCATTTCGCCGACCAGGATCACGTCGGGGTCTTGCCGCAAGGCGCGGCGAATCGCTTCGGCGAAGCTGGGCACGTCCACGCCCACTTCGCGCTGGTTAACCGTCGATTTCTTGTGCTCGTGATAGAACTCGATCGGGTCTTCGATCGTGATGATGTGATGATCGACCGTCTCGTTCAGGTAGTTGATCATGCTCGCCAGGCTGGTCGACTTGCCCGAGCCTGTCGGACCCGTCACGAGAAACAAGCCGCGCGGCCGCAGGATCAGCTCCTTGCAAACCGGGGGCAGCCGTAACTGCTCCATGGTGAGCATGGTCGTCGGAATCTGCCGCAGCACCATGCCGATGTTTCCCTTCTGCTTGAAGATGGAAACACGGAAGCGGGCTTGCGTGCCGAACGCGAAACCGAAGTCGCTACCGCCGACCTCCTGCAGCTCCTGCTGGCAGCGTTCGGGCGAAATGCTCTTCATCAGGCTGACCGTATCGTCGCCGGTCAGCACCTTGGTCTCGAGCTTGCGCATGCGGCCGTGCAGCCGCAAAACCGGAGGTTGCCCGACAGCGATGTGCAGATCGCTAGCCCCTTGGGTAACGACGGTCTGCAGCAGCTTGTCAATTAAGATGGTACCCACGAAGTGCCTCCCGCGCGGTTAGCCAGTGGCAAGCCGCGGTCGGGTCGGAACACCCCTGAATCCCTCCAGCACCGTGGGCCTGCCGCGTACCGAGATGGCGAATGCCGTCCCCCTCAGAACGGATCGCTGAAACACGTCTCAGTCGGCCTTCTCCCCGGTGCTGCCTGGCTAGGGATTATTCGTCCTCTCCGTCCGCGACTCAAATTTCGCCACTTAACTCCGCGATTCTCTGTTCCGAGTAACTATTCGCCTGTTCAGATACCTGCGGTGAGCCGATGGGCCAGCTTCCAACGAGTTGTCTCGACGTCACCAGTCAGGTGCTTGTCGCATTGGATTGTTGTCAAAGCCCCATCGCATCAGCCAAGCTGCAGACGTTGCCGTTGCCCCACCGCCGGCAAGAGGTGGTCGCCCGGCGATCACTCTTGGCCGGTACGCTTGGCGACGCGGAATACCTCCTCGATCGACGTGATGCCCTTCATGGCCTTGATCATGCCGTCCTGATAGAGCGTCTTCATCCCGTTTGCCATCGCGACTTTGCGCAGCTCCTGCGTCGAAACGCCCTTGAACGCCAGCTCGCGGATCTTCGACTTCATCAGTAGCAATTCGTAGATGCCGATGCGGCCGCGATAACCGCTGCGCTGGCAGTTTCCGCACCCCTTTCCCTTCATGAAATGCGCCTTTTCGGCAATTTCTCGACGGATGCCGGCGGCCTCCAAAACAGCATCCGTCGGCATGTACGGCTGCTTGCACTTGGTGCAAACGACCCGCACCAGACGCTGGGCAAGGATGGCGATAACGCTGCTCGCCACCAGGTAGGAGGGAACACCCATGTCGACCATGCGCGTAACAGCACCGGGCGCATCATTCGTATGTAGTGTGCTGAATACTAAGTGTCCAGTCAGAGAGGCCTGTATCCCCATTTCAGCCGTCTCCGAGTCTCGCATCTCACCCACCAGGATGACGTTCGGAGCCTGACGCAACATCGAGCGGATAATTCGCGCGAAGTCGAGCCCGATCCCATGGCTCACCTGAACCTGGTTGATGCCCGGGAGGTAGTATTCGACCGGATCCTCGGCAGTAATGATTTTGCGGTCTGGGCGGTTCAGGTCATTGAGCGCTGCGTAAAGGGTGGTGGTCTTCCCGGAGCCAGTGGGGCCCGTGACCAGGATGATCCCGTTCGGCCGGCGCACCAGCTGATTGAAGTTCCGGAAATCGTCCTCTGAGAGCCCCAGTTGCCGTAATCCGACCCGGATGCTGTCTTTATCCAGGATCCGCATGACCACGGACTGGCCGTGGTTGGTCGGCAGGACGCTGACGCGCAAGTCGAGCTCTTTCTCGCCCACCGTGACCTTGATACGGCCGTCCTGGGGGCGGCGCCGCTCGGCGATGTCGATCTTGCCCAGAATCTTGATGCGGGAGAGGATCGCGCCGAGCAAGCGGCGGGGGGCGGCATCGCGTTCGACCAGCACGCCGTCGATCCGGTAGCGTACGCGGACCCGATCCTCGAACGGCTCGACATGAATGTCCGAAGCCCGTAATTGCACCGCCTCGGAAATGATCAACTGCACCAGGCGCACGATGGGGGCGCTGGTCTCGTCCACCACTTCGGTTGCTGAATCGCTGCTTTCGACGGTTTCCGTGAAATCGATGGCGGTGTCGGTGAACTCCTGAAGCATCGAGTCGGCGCTTTCGCCTTCCGTCTGACCGTAGTGCCGATTGATGGCATCGACGATGTGTTCGCGGGGCGCGAGCGCAATATCCACTTTGCAGTTGAGAATAAATCGCAGCTTATCGAGTGTATCGAGGTCGTTGGGGTCGCTGACCACGACCTTCAGCGAATCTTCTTCCTTGGCCAGCGGCAGAATGGCATTTTCGCGGGCCACCGATTCCGGAACCATTTCCACAACCGCGGGGGGAATGGCGATCTCGCTCAGATTCACAAAATCGAGCCCGTGCTCCTGCGCGATCGCTCGCATCACCTCGTCGCTGGTGGCGTAGCCCAAGCGCACGAGCGCATCGCCCACCTTGACGCCCGAGGCCCGCGCCATCTGATTGGCTTCGGCCAATTGGTCCGCGCTGATCACGCGTTGGCGAATGAGGATCTCGGTGAAATCGCGCATCCCTGTTGCCATCACAGTCTCGATTTATGAACGGTTAAAAGCCATGTCTCATGACGCCGCGAGTCGCACGGTCATACCGCCGAGTATCGGTAGCAAGTCGGTCGCGAGAGACCGTTGGGGCGTGAGGATCCGCACATTTCGCCGGCAGGAAGTGGGCGTGCTGGCGACATGGCGACGGGGGCGAATGCCTCCGTGGAAATCGTACCTAAGCCCTGTTGTGGTTCAGAGTAATGGCGCCAGCGGGAAGTGTCAATCAAGCGCGGTCGACGTTCAGCGCGGAACGCGACGTTGGGGCACAGGCCCTGCGATCAACCGGCTTGATCGTTAGGACCCTAATGGACCCGCTACGCGACACACGCCTGGGCGCGGCGCCGCATTTTCTGCCCCCTGGACGCGCGCGGCCTACCGGTTCGCCGGACCGTAGGGCACAGCGGGAGAGACTTCGACCGGAGCCCCATACGTCTCGAAACGGCGAGCGTCCTGGCGGATCCGCGCGGCCATCTCGCGGGCCATATCCGCACGCTCGTACTGCCCCGCTTGCTCTAAGAGCGCGGCAGCTTCCTCCAGATGGCGTTCGGCTGGCCGCAGGAGATACTCGGCGCCAGGTCGATACGCGACCGGCCGGTGCTGAGCCTCGGCATAAGTCTGCTGCGCGGCGGCCTCATCCTCCTCGAGCCGGTGAACGGCGGCGGCGATGTACCGCTCGTCCACATCATCGCTGTCTGGAGCGTCCGTCGCCGAGGCTTCGTCGCCGGCAGCGTCAAACATCGTGCCGGCAATTGGATTGATGCCCACGGCGCGCCGCAGCTTTAAAATCTCGCGCGCTGCCGTGCTCAGGGGCACTTCTGCCGCGTCGTCGTCTCCGCGGGCGTCCGTTGCCGTGAACAGTGCGTTTTTTGCGAGCGGAACAGCAAGTTTCTCATCGCAGTCCCGCCCGTTCGCGCCGTGGCCGACGATTGCATCGTCTGAATCGTCGGCGCTTCTGCCGAGGCGGTACTGATTTTCGGCGGGGCCGCCCCCCGCGAATTCCGCAAGGAAAACGACGTCCCAATCGATTGCGCTGTCGGTGAACGTGCCGACCGCAACGGTTGCATCCGCGGCCGGCTCTGCTGCCTCATCGGCTTGCACCATCGATCGGTTGCCACAGGCCGTGAACACACAGACGAATAGCAAGAAGAAAGATCGCATGCGATTTTGACCACGGATCGAGATTTCTGAATCGGTGCAGCCGGTTCCCCGGCCGCCAGGCGTGCAAACGCGGCGGGCGATTATAGTTGCGCGCCAACAAATCTCCCTAGGTCATTTCCGCTTTGCCCCCCTGTTTCCCCCTTTTTTTGCCTAGTGGAAATCCACTTTGGCGGGTTTCCGACGGATTTGGCGTTTTCTTACTAGTTGGGCGCGCTGTGACAACCCGTTGTCACCGGGGGTCACTAGAGTTGGGGCAACAGCAGCACCAGGGGGACAGGAACGATGCAGACTTCCACGCCCGAGATCACAAGCGCCCACGGTTCGAATTTGCGCCGCCAGCGCGTCAATGGATCGGCAGAACCCATGGCAAAACGTCCGATCCGCCGAAAGCCGGCACAGTCCGGGTCCGCCAAATGCACGGTCATGCTGGCCGACGACCAATCGTTGGTGGCCGAGGGGATGGCAACGCTCATCGCCTCGTTTGATCAGTGCCAGGTGTCCCTGGTAACGAGCGATGCCATGCAGTTGTTGGCGGCCGCGGAGCGTTCGCCCCCCTCCCTGGTTGTCATGGACGCCGCCATGGCGCAGTCGTTTCGCGCGGCGCGGGCACTCGCCACACGTTGCCCGCGCACGAAGGTTATCCTGCTGGACGAGTTTCGTCTCGATACCCACCTGCAGCGCGCCATGGATTGCGGCGCGGCGGGCTACGTGACGAAATGCGACGCTTCGACCGATCTGCGCGCCGCGGTGAGCAAGGTGCTTGCCGGCGGACATTCGTTTCCGGACCTCATGCCGCTGCCGATGGCCGACTGCATCTCGTCCAACTCCAAATCTGGCGGCGCAGCACATGCTCTGCCTTTGCTGACGCGCCGTGAATTGGAAGTATTATCGCATCTGGCCGAAGGACTGAAAGTCCGCGAGATTGCCAAGGCATTGGGAATCAGCCCGAACACGGTCGAAAATCATAAGGCCCACGTGATGCGCAAGCTGGGGTTACACAAGAACGTCGAACTGGCTCGATTCGCCGTGCGACATGGGCTTGTTGCGGATGCGTAAACGCAAGCATTGGGCCGGGGCAGGCGTCGCGTGCCGAGTGGGGCAGCTCGGCACGCGGCCAATGGTGCGCAAGAGGCAGCAGCCCGAAGACAGCGTGTAGCACCATTAGCCGCCGGGCTCGCCCGGCGCGCACCAGGCCGTTTAGACCAGTTCGAGATTCATAGCCGGGGCGTGCCACAACTGTCTGGCAGCCCTAGCGAGGTATATACTTGGTCAGCGGCCCCGGCGTGGCGCGCCCATCCAAACCTTGCACTATCACGCCGCTTCGACGCCGATCCACCCTCATCATCACACCAAGTCTACCGACCCCTAATCTCATGAGCAGCTTGCTCGATTCGCGGGTTTCGCCGCGGTTTGAACTGCAGCCCTACAAATCGCTGGAAAACGACCAACTGCACGCGCGCATTCAAGCCGTGCGCGACGCACTCGGCGAGCGGCTGCTTGTTCTCGGACATCACTACCAGCAGGACGAAGTGATCGCGCTTGCGGATTTGCGCGGTGATAGTTACCAGCTAAGTCGCATGGCGGCCGACAGCCGCGACTGTCGCGCCATCGCCTTTTGCGGCGTGCACTTCATGGCCGAGACGGCCGACATCCTCGCCAATCGCCCGGAACGCTTGGCCGAGCGCGGCGGGGAGCGCGTCACGGTGATTCTGCCCGATATGGCCGCCGGCTGTTCGATGGCCGACATGGCCATGATCGACCAGGTGGAAAACTGCTGGGACGAGCTAGGCGAAGTAGTCGATACCAACGACGTGACCCCGGTTACGTACGTCAACTCGGCAGCCAGCCTGAAAGCTTTCTGTGGCCGGCACGAGGGCATCGTTTGCACGTCCAGCAATGCAGCCGCCGTACTGGAGTGGGCTTTCAAACGCACCCGGCGCGTGCTGTTCTTCCCCGATCAGCATTTGGGGCGCAACACGGCGCTACGCATGGGAATCGGCATCGATCAGATGCCGGTTTGGAACCCGCATGCCGACTCGCTCGGCGGGAACAGCGGAGAAGCGCTCGAGCAAAGTAAAGTCGTACTCTGGCAAGGGCACTGCAGCGTCCACCAGATGTTCCGGCCCGAGCACGTCGATCAATTTCGCGCGAAGTATCCCGGCGTCAAGATCCTGGTGCATCCGGAATGCCCGCGCGAAGTGGTCGACAAGGCGGACATCAGCGGATCGACGGGCAAGATCATTCGCGAGGTGGAAACGGCCCCCGCGGGTACCCAGTGGGCGATCGGCACGGAATTGCACCTGGTCAATCGGCTCAAGCAGGAACATCCCGAGCAAGAAATCCACTTCTTATCGCCGATCGTGTGCATGTGCGCGACGATGTACCGCATCGATCTGGCTCACCTTTGCTGGAGCCTGGAGAATCTTGCCGCTGGTACGCCGGTGAATATCGTCGAAGTCGACGCCGAGACGTCGCGCTGGGCGCTGGTGGCGCTGGAGCGCATGCTGCAGGTGAAGTAACCGCGAGCGTGCCGCGCGTCACCTATGGCGCGTCGCCAGCTATTTCGCGTCCGCAGCTATTTCGCGTCGACGTTCCGGCAATACGCGATCTTGTCAGCCGTGGCGGTCGGAAGCTTGCCGGCGGGCGCTTTCACAGCGGCCTTTTCGGCGGCGGGTGCCGGTGCAGTCGCGGCGGCAGGGGCTGCGACTTCTTCGGCCGCTTCCTCGACGGCCGGAGCAGCGGCCGGCGGAGCTGCTTTAGCTCGGGCAGCTGCCAGAATCTCGGCCGTTGACATTTTTCCGCCGGCGGCCGGCTTGGCTGCGGGAGCAGCGGGTTTGGCGGCCGGCGCCGCGGCCGTGGGCGCAGCAGGCGCCCCGCCGGCTTGCTTGGCGCGAGCCGCCGCCAGAATATCGGCCGTGCTCATCTTTGGCTTTTCGCTGGCCGGCTTTGCCGGTGCGGCAGGCGCTGCAGCTTTGGCAGGAGCAGCCGCCGGCGCCGCGCCAGCTTTCGCACGTGCCGCCGCCAGGATATCGGCCGTCGATTTCTTCGCGCCGGCTGCGGCTGCCGGGGCGGCGGGCTTGGCGGCGGCGGCCGGTGCAGCAGCCTTCGCAGCAGGCGCCGGCTTCGCTTCCTTGGCCTCCACCGGCTTGGGCGCGGGCTTGTCGACGACCTTCAGGAAATCGAGCGCGATGTCGTACCAGCCGATGTTGTTGTTACCGTCGAATTCGACCAGCGCGCGACCGCTCATATTCACGGTCTTGATCTGACCGGTCTGCCCGCGAAACCGGCTCAGCTCCGGGCGAGCCACATCGGCCACCACGTACTTGTCGGTGTAGTCCTTCTTCAGCTTTTCGATGGCATCGAAGTCAAACGCTGGCATGGAGACTCTCGCCGCGGCAGGGGGTCGCGGCCGGGGCACGCAAAACGCGGCCGCGGCCCGGAGAAACCCGTAAAAACCAGCATTCTGGCCAATGCAGGGCACGAAATCAAGGCGGGGAATTGTCGCAGGATACTTGGGTTTCGAGCCGCCGAGTGAGCCGCACGCTTCGGAAAGTCTCGATTTCGTAAGAGGCCGGTCATCGGCCACCGGCGAAGTTGTCGCCGCTGCACCATAGGGCGAGGGGCGAACGTCGAAGGCGCGGTGCTCGGTCCGCCGCCGTACCCTTTTCGCTCCCGGCTTGCCGCGTTATGATCGGCGGTTTCCTAGAGACCCACCCCGCGATACCGGGAGACGTGAATCACATGGCCCACGACACCAACGTTACCTGGCACGAACACAGCGTCAGCCGTGAAGAACGCGAAAAGCTCAACGGCAACAAGGGGTGCGTGATCTGGTTCACGGGCTTGAGCGCTTGCGGCAAGAGCACGATCTCGAACCTGGTCGACCACAAGCTGCACGCCCGCGAGGTCCACAGCTACGTCCTCGATGGCGATAACGTCCGGCACGGGCTGAACGCCGGCCCAGGCATGCTCAAGGAACGCCATGGCGAGGAATTCGCCAAGCGTTTCGGGTTGGGCTTTTCGGCCCAGGACCGCGAAGAGAATATCCGCCGCATCGGCGCCGTGGCCAAGTTGTTCGCGGAAGCCGGTATTGTGGCGCTCACCGCGTTCATCAGCCCCTATCGTCGTGATCGCGACGCGGTGCGGGCCAACATGCGCCCCGGCGATTTCATCGAAATCTTCGTCGATGCGCCGATCGAGGTTTGCGAAGCCCGCGATCCCAAGGGGCTGTACAAGAAGGCTCGTGCCGGCGAACTGAAGGGCTTCACCGGCATCGACGATCCGTACGAAGCACCGCAAAGCCCGGAACTGGTTCTCGACGCGGGCAAAAAAGACGCCGAAACGCTGGCTAACGAGGTGATCGCTTACCTCGAAAAGTCGGGCAAGCTCTGCTAATCGGCGCTACGACTAATCAACGCTGCGACGTGCGAATTCTAAGTGCAGGATCGGCGAGGCGCGCGCTCTCCTGAACTTCAGCCCTTCAATTGATCGCGGTACTTGTCCAGCATGCGGCCGGGCGAGCCCATGATGTTGTAACCGCCGTCGACGTGCAGGATCTCGCCCGTAATGCCGTCGGCCATGTCGGAGAGCAAAAAGCCGCCGGTGCGGCCGACTTCTTCATGCGTGATGTTGCGGCCCAGGGGGGCCATGGCTTCGTAGAGCGTAAGCATGTCGTCGACGCCCGCCCCACGACCGGCTAGGGTTCGCAGGGGCCCGGCGCTCACGGCGTTGACGCGAATCCGCCGCGGGCCCAGGTCGAAGGCCAGGTACTTTACGATCGAATCGAGCGCCGCTTTGCAGACGCCCATCATGTTGTAGCCAGGCACGGCCCGCTCGCCGCCGAAATAGGTCATCGTGAGAATGCTCCCCTTGTCGTTCATGATCTCGCGCGCCGCGTTGGTCACGGCGATCAGGCTGTAGGCGCTGATGTCCATCGCCTGCTTGAAGCCCTCGCGGCTGCATTCCACGGTGTTGACCTTCAAATCCTCGAGCGGAGCGTAGGCGATCGAGTGGATCAGGAAGTCGATCTTGCCGAACTCTTCGCCCGTGCGCTTCATGGCGGCGCGAATGTCGTCGTCGCTGCTGACTTCCATGGGGATCAGGAACTTGGCCCGCGGCTCCGGGTCGGTCAGGAGCGCCACGCGGCGGCGATTGCGCTGCCGCTCGTCGTCAGGGCGGTCGGGCAAGTGCGTAAAGCCGCACTCGGCTCCTTCGCTCATCACGAACTGCGCAATCGCCCAGGCGATGGAGTGATCGTTGGCGACCCCCAGGACCAGCCCTTTTTTGCCATCGAACAGACCCATCCGTGCTTCTCCCTTTTCAGATGCCCAAGCCAGGAAATCGGAGCCTGGGCCTTCGGCCCATCCGGTTCCCCGACCGTTTCTCCCGCTCACCAAAAGCGCCCGCGCGACACGGACCGCAGGATACCGGCTCGACTAGAATCGCTCAATGTCCGGTCCCGCCGAGGCAAACCGCCCGATAAAAGCGGGCTTATCCTGCCAACATGTAATCAGAATGATGTCGCTCGCCGCAGGCGTTGGCATATAATTGATTCGACTTGTGCTTTTTGCCAAGCGGGGGCCATGTCACGGCAGAATCTCATGGAAACGCACCTGGAAGCGACCCGCACGAAGTCACCGTCATCAGGCCATGGGCAAGAGATCGCCGGCACGGCGCAAGAGATTCTGGTCGCGGCGAATCATACCGACGACATCGCCCGGTTCCTCAGTCATGCCTTGCCTCAGGTGCTGGCCGCTTGCCGTGCCGACGGAGTGGCCGTCGCCGCCTTGGCTGGCGCCTCGCACGAAGGGGAAGACTGGACAAACCTCGCGCAAGTCGGCCAGGTCGAGACCCTGTCGCGAACGATCCTGGCTTCGGCCCTGGACGCCGAGCGGCCCGTGATCGAAGAAGGTTGGTTCGTCGCGCCCCTGACTTGTCGTGGCGCGCATCCCGAGTTCCTGGCCGTTCACGCCCGTTCGCTCGGCCGGGCTGACTTGGAACCGACGGTCGAGGTCCTGCTGCCGGCCGTGCGCGAGGGGCTGGCCGCGATCCGCGCGCGGCGCCGCCAGGAAGTGCGCATCGAGCGACTGGAAGCGATCCTGGAAATCGTCGGACGGTGGAACCAGACACAACAGGTCGAAGACCTCCTGGTGCAAATGGCCGAAGCCGCCACGCGATTGGTGGAAGCCGATCGGGCCAGCATTTTCTTGTGGGACCGGCCAGCCCATCAACTGGTCGGCCGGCCCGCCCTGGGCGTTGGCGATGGCGAGCTGCGCATCCCCGATAGCGCCGGCATCGTCGGGCGCGTGATCGCCACCGGGCAACCGCAAAGGCTCGATCGCTCGGACGATCCGGCGACCGTCAACCGGCAGGTCGATTCGTCGATCGGTTACCAGACCCGCACGCTGTTGTGCGTGCCGCTGCGCGGGCGCGACGGCGAGCTGTTCGGCGCGTTCGAAGTAATCAACAAGCGAAACGGCGACTTCAGCGATGACGACGAGCTGGCCTTGATCGAGCTTGCCACGCACGCGGGCGTGGCGCTCGCCAACACTCAGGAGCGCGAGAGCCTGCTCCAGTCGCGGCGACAAATCACCGACGAAGCCGCGGCCGGCGTCCGCCTGGTCGGGCAAAGCGCCGTGATGGAGGCGCTGCGTTCCACCATTCGCCGCGTGGCGCCCACCGAGCTGGCGGTGCTGCTTTTGGGCGAGAACGGCACGGGCAAGGAGGTGGTCAGCCAGTCGATTCACTACCAAAGCCCACGCCGGAACCATCCGTTCATTGCGGTCAACTGCGCCGCGCTGACCGAAACACTGCTGGAAAACGAACTGTTTGGCCACGAAAAGGGAGCGTTCACCGACGCCGGCGAAACCCGGCCGGGCAAGTTCGAGCTGGCCTCGGGGGGCACGCTGTTTCTGGACGAAATCGGCGATCTGAGCCTGGCTGGCCAGGCGAAGCTGCTGCGCGTGCTCGAGGAAAAGATCGTGGTACACGTGGGCGGATCAAAAAACATTCACACCGACGTGCGCGTGATCGCGGCCACGAATCAGGACCTTGCGGAGCTGGTGCGGCACAAACGCTTTCGCGAGGATTTGTATTTCCGGCTGAACGTCGTGACGCTGGTATTGCCGCCGCTGCGCGAACGGCCTGCGGACATCATTCCGCTGGCGGAATTCTTCCTGCGCGATTTCGCGCACCACGCTCGTCGCAAGCTGCCGAAGCTCGCCGCCTCGGCCCGGCACCGCCTGGAGGCGCACTCCTGGCCCGGCAACGTTCGCGAGTTGCGAAATCTTTGCGAACGGCTCGCCTATTTGCACGCGACCGACACGATCGAGGCCGAGGATCTGGCGTTCGTCTTGTCGCCAGCGGCCGAACGACCGGCGACAATTGCTGCCGAGCTGCCACTGGCCGAGGCGACCGATCGTTTCCAGGTCGAGCACATTCAGCAAGCCGTGCGCCGGGCCAGCGGCAACATGAGCGAAGCGGCCGAAAAGCTCGGCCTGCACCGCTCGAACCTGTACCGCAAGATGCGGCAGTTGAATATGCCGCTGGAATGATGGCCGCGAAACCCCGGCCTCCAAGAAGGCCGGCTAAATAGGGGAACTCGCGCATGCGTTGCCAGTCGTGCGGCCAGCTACTACGCTGATGATCCTGCCCGATCTCATTCCCCGCCGGACGCCTGCCATGATTCGTTCGCTCTTCGTGACCGCCGCATTCGCGTTATTGGCCGTCGTTTGTACTGGGACGCACGCCGAAGATTGGCCCGGCTGGCGCGGCCCTCGCGGTGACGGCACCAGCGACGAAAAGGGCATTCCGACGCGCTGGAACGCGACCGAGAACATCGCCTGGAAAATCGCATTGCCGGGCGTGGGACACGCTTCGCCGATCGTGTGGCAGGATCACGTCTTTCTCGTCAGTTGCCTGCCCGACTCGGCCGACCGTGTGCTCATAGCTCTCGATCGAAGCTCCGGGCGCACGCTGTGGCAGCGCACCGTGGTCAATGCGCCTCTGGAGGACAAGCACGAGCTGAATAGCTTTGCCTCCAGCACGCCCACCACCGACGGCCGATTGGTGTACGTCACATTTTTGGCCGGCGACGACATGATCGTCGCGGCCTACGACTTCGCGGGCGAGCAGAAGTGGCTCGTTCGGCCCGGCGAGTTTCACAGCCGGCACGGCTACTGCAGTTGTCCGGTATTGTTCGAGGACAAGGTGATCGTCAACGGCGATCACGACGGCGATTCATACCTGGTGGCATTGGATCGCGCCACCGGCAAGACCGCATGGAAAACGATGCGCGAGCACAAGACGCGCAGCTATGTCACGCCGCTCATTCGCCAGATCGAGGGCGCACCGCAATTGCTGCTGTCGGGGAGCAAGACCGTAGCCAGCTACGACCCGCGCACCGGTAAACAAATCTGGGTGATCGACGGGCCCACCGAGCAATTCGTGGCCTCGATGGTCTACGACGGCAAACTGTTGTTCATGACGGCCGGCTTTCCCGATCATCACATCCTCGCCATTCGCCCCGGCGGTCACGGCAATATCACCGAGACGCACATCGCCTGGCGCACGACCGAAAACACTTCGTACGTGCCGTCGCCGATCGTGGTGGGCGGATACTTCCTGGTCGTGGCCGACAATGGCATCGCCAGTTGTTACGAGGCCGCGACGGGCCGGCGGACATGGAAGCAGCGCATCGGCCGGCGGTATAGTGCTTCGCTCGTCACGGCCGAGGGCCTGGTTTATTTCACGTCAGACGACGGGTTAACGACTGTCGTTCGGCCCGGTGAGACGTTCGACGCCGTTGCGGAAAACGAGCTGGGCGAGCCGTGCTACGCCTCGCTGGCCATCAGCCACGGCCAGATTTTCCAGCGCAGCGACAAGCACTTGTATTGCATCGGTGCGCATCGCGGGAAATCCGCCGAAGCGGCCCGCTAGCGCCGCAGTGAGCAGCTCCGCATGAAATCTCAATTCGAAGTTTCCCTACGGTCCATCCTAATGGCTTTCGGATGGGTAGCCGTTAGCTTGGTGGCGTGGCGATCCAACTTGCCTGCTTCAATAGGCATATTCGCGCTAGTAGTGGATTCGATGCGGTTTATCGGACCCTTCGCGGCAATTGGGGCGTTGTTCAAAAATACGCGATCTGGCGTAGTCACCGGCATTCTGTTTGGGACCCCATGGGTAATTGCGAGGATCGCCGTTCAAGGCTGGCAATGGAAATGGTAAGGGCCGCGATGTACAACTCACACCAGCATCTATGCATGGACTCGTATCGCTACGATCGCACGTTATGCTGCGCACTCGTATCGTCATCGGTACAGCCAGACCATGACTCCGTCGCTGTCCTTTTGTTGGTCGTCCTTTGATTCCCAGCCTCCATTTTTGCCGGGAACGATTTCGTGGGCACGAAGTCGCATCAGTACGACGGGCTGGTTCTTATCCAGGGTCGCTTGTTTCTTGTCGCCTGTGATGTGTACCGTTTGAGCGTACATCGGTGCTTCTTTGACAAGCCAATTTGAACCATCCACGACGTTGCCGATGCGGCTTCCAGCAACTTCGGCCCGAAAGTGCCACTGACCGTCCGGGCCCTTTCGCACGGTAGCATGCGCGAGCACTTCACGGCCGCCATCGATCGGGCCGACCGACGGGCCATTTGGCACGCCTTGGCTCGGGATATCTTCTGTCATGCCACTCAGGAACCATTTGCCGGGCGGCAGCCAAACTTTCCACTCCCAGGTGAATTCGTCGAGATTGCGCAGTCGCAGGACAACCGGCTTGGTCGGATCATCCACTTCCAGATAGCCTGCTTCGACCCGCAACTTTGCGTTCACGGCCTCTAGGTCGCGGTTCCGATGCTCCAGGTCGAGAGCGCGGCGCATGGCTACGAATTGTCCGGCGCCCAAGCCGATGGTCACGATCAAGAGGAGAACCGTACTCAGTCGAATTTGAAACCAGCGCGTGGTCGAAAGAATCTGAGGCATCGGCGTGCTTCAATCGACGAACACGAACTCATTCATGTTGAAGATCAGCCGGCAGGCGTTCGCCAGGCCGTGTTGCGCCGCATAGTCGACCAGCAAGCGGGCTTCTTCGTCGCGCGGCTCGCGCGACAGCGCCAATCGATAGGCCGTGCGGAGTTGCTCGCGCGGATCATTCGTGGCGGCACGAAGTCGCTCGGCAAAATGTTCGGCCTGCCGCACGAAGAGCGCGTTGTTCAACATCGCCAGCGACTGGAGAGCCGTCAGCGTCGTGTTGCGCTTGGGCGTCAGGAGCGACGGATCCGCGCAATCGAGGCATTCCATCAGCGGGTCTGGCACGCTGCGCACGATGAAGCGATAGACGCTGCGGCGATACGCGCCCGGGTCATCCACGTCAAATCGCGCGTAATCGTAGATCGGCGAATGATCGTCCTTGAAGGCGAATTGCCGCACCGATGGGCCGTGCATCGTCAGGTCCAGCTTGCCACTTGTGGCCAGCACCGCGTCACGCACCGCCTCGGCATCCAGGCGGCGCCGGTTCTGTCGCCACAGAAAACGATTGGCCGCGTCGAGCCGGTTGTTGGCCGCGTCATCCGCCGACGCCTGCCGGTAGACGCTGCTGGTGACGATCCGCTTGTGCAACGTCTTCAGGGACTCGCCGTGCTCGCGGAGCTCGACCGCCAGCCAGTCGAGCAATTCGGGATGCGACGGTTGCGCGCCCATGCGTCCGAAATCGTTCGGCGTATCGACCAACCCGGCGCCAAAGTGATATTGCCAGACCCGATTCACGATCGATCGCCGGGTCAGCACATTGGCCGGGTGCACGATCCATCGCGCGAGCGCGGCCCGAGCGCTCCCTTCGTCGCGCGGATCAGAAAGCAAAAACTCTCGCGGCATGTCGGGTAGACAACCGAGCGCGCCAGGCCCGAGCCGCTCGGCAGGACTCTTCACGTCGCCGCGGCGCAGCAGGTGAATCTCGCGCGGCTCGTGCGATTTGAGCGCGTAAACCTGCTTCCCCTTGTCGAGCGATTCCAGGCGCTTGCGCAAATCGGCCAGATGCTGCTCGACGGCGCCGATCCGCTGCTTTAGCTCCGCGGGAACAAGCGCCTCGGCCACGCGCGCGCGCTCTGCGCGAAGATCGTTCTGCTCGCGCTCGAGCGTCTGCCGTCGAACGAGCGCGGCCGCCGCAGCCGGGGCCGCCACTTCAGGCAACTCGTGCCGGCTGTCAAAACGATCGACCAGGTTCTTCGTGCTCCAGCGGCCCGCTTCGATCGTGTCGAGTGCCGTCACCGCGGCGCCGGCGGCGACGTTCCGCCCGGCTGACTCGACTTGTAGCTCAGCCAGGGCAAAGACGAAGTCGTTCGAGCGCGGCCAAAGTTTTTCGGCGGTGACACGCAGGTAACGCCCCGTCACTCCCTGCGGCGTTACCGAGAAAGGGCGCTGGCCTGGATTCGGGAAGTCTTCGCCCGAGTGGTCGGCGATCACATCCTGCGCGGCAAATGTTGGATCATTCGAAATGGCGACGCGGAACCGCGCGGGAAAGCCAAAGCCCGGCGTGTCGCGAAAATCGGTCGGCCGGGCGGGGATCAGCCGCACCAGGTCGATCGCCACGGCCTGGCCCAAATCAACCTGGACCCATTTCGTTTCGTCGGCTTTCGACGCGATCTCGCTGTGGTATCCGTTGGACGGGCTGCCGGCGGCCTGATCACTGGGGGCAAACGGGTCAGGAATCGCGGCCAGCTCGTCCGTGACCGCTTTGATTCGCGCGTCGAGCGCGACGAGCTCGGGACTGGTTACAGCGGCGCGCTCTTCAGCCAGCTTCTTTTGTTCGGTGTCGCGCGCCGCGATCTCGGCATGGACCTCGTCGCGCTCGTGCTTTACGTCGGCGTCGAAATAGGTCTGGTCGGCTCGATCGACCCCCGCGAATACCGCCTGCAACCGGTAATAATCTTGCTGCTTGATCGGGTCGAACTTGTGATCATGACAACGCGCGCAATGCACCGTCATGCTGGTAAAGGTCGACATGGTGGTCATCACCATGTCATCGCGATCGTTCGAGCGAGCGATCTCCTTGTCGGTCGTCCCTTCGCGCAGCTCCATGTGGCCGACAAAATCCCACGGCCCGGCCGCCACGAAGCCAGTGGCGATCTTCGCCTGTGGATCATCAGGATAGAGGACATCGCCC
>DASZWQ010000039.1 GCA_035546535.1 Pirellulales bacterium
AACGACATCTGGAACGTCAGCGAGCGCGTGAACTTCTATTCCTCGCCCGCGATCCGCGAGATCGGCAAGCGCGCCTTCGCGATGGCGGGCAAGAAGGTCGCCGACATGAGCTACATCGATCTTTATTCCTGCTTCCCGAGCGCCGTGGAGATCGGCTGCCGCGAATTCGGCATCGCGACCGACGATCCGCGCGGGCTGACCATCACCGGCGGCCTTCCGTATTTCGGCGGCGCGGGCAACGACTACGTCATGCATTCCATCGTCATGATGATGCAGAAGCTGCGCGCAAAGCCGGGCACGTTCGGTCTCTGCACCGGCAATGGCTGGTATGTGACCAAGCACTCCGCCGGCATCTATTCGACCACGCCGAAAGAGGGTGTGTGGCAGCGCGACAATCCGGCTTCGTATCAAATGGACATCGACGCCGAAGCGCATCCCGAGGTGATCGAACAACCCTCAGGCCGCGCGACCGTCGAGACCTACACCGTCATCACAGACCGCAAGGGCAAACGCTTCGGCCTGATCGTCGGCCGAGACGAGCAAAACCGCCGCTTCCTCGCCAACACGCCGGACGACGATCTGACTCTTGACCGCATGATGCGCGAAGAGATGCTCGGCCGCGTGGGCGATGTGACGCCGGGCGCGATCAACCTGTTCCGGTTCGCGTAATGGCGCGCGTTTATATGGTTCGCCATGGCCGCGCCGAAGCAGGCTTCGGAGAGTCGATGGATCCCGGGCTCGACGCGTTGGGCCGTTCGCAGGCGGAAGCGGTAGCGGAAAGGCTGAAGGGTCTTGGCCCGCTACCGATCCTTTCGAGCCCGCTCCGCCGCACACGGGAAACCGCCGCACCACTGTCGACGCTTTGGAGTATCAAGCCCGTCGTCGAGCCCGCGGTTGCAGAAATCCCGTCGCCGAGGGGCATGACGCTGGAGGGACGTGTCGCCTGGCTGCGAAACCTGATGGGCGGGTCCTGGCGGGATGTCACGCGTGAGCTGGCCGAGTGGCGCGAAGACTGCATTGCATCGGTCGCGGAAATCTCGCGCGACACCGTGATCTTTTCCCACTACGTCGCGATCAATGTGATTGCAGGCGCGGCGACGGGAGACCACCGGGTGGTCGTGTTTTCGCCGGACAATTGTTCGGTGACCGTGCTCGAAACCGACGGCGCGAAACTCACCCTGGTCGAAAAGGGCAACGAGGCCCCGCTGACCAAGGTCAACTAGAGGTTCGGCAGATCGCTCGTGTCCGGCTTGCCGTTGCGGATTTCGGAATTCCGGTACTGACGATACAGGCTGCGCTGCGTCGCATAGTAGTCCACGGAGTCCCGCTCGATCTGGTCCAGCGTCTCCACGTTGCGCGCGCGCAGGTCGAGCACGCCGAGGCCGGCGCGGGCATAGCCCATCGTCTTGTATCCGTCGAAGCGGATATAGGTGAACGGATCGAAACCATAGTCGACCACGCGCCCGCCGAGGTCGCGCGGTGGCGCAGGCCCGAGAAGCGGCGCTACGAAATACGGGCCTTCGCCAACACCCCAGGTGCCAAGCGTCTGGCCGAAATCTTCGTCATGATCGGGTACGCCCATCTTGCTGGCGACATCGATCACGCCGCCAAGCCCGATGGTCGTGTTGATGAACGCGCGGGCGAAGGTCTGCGACGCGCGGGACGCTTCGCCCTGAAGAATGTCGTTCGCGAAGACCACGGGCTTGTCCATGTTCTCGAGCACGTTGTGAACGCCAAGGCGGAATGGCTCGGGCACCGCGTGGTTGTAGAACACGGCCACGGGCCGCGCGACGTGCTTGTCCAGCGCCTGATTGAATTCAAAAATCTTGCGGTTGGTCGGCTCGTACGGATCGTTCTGCGCGAGCGAATCCGGATTGTTCGTTGATGCGCATCCCGCAAGCGCTGTGCTCATCAAAAGAACGGCAAGTAAGAATGTCTTACGCAAAATCCCCTCGCTCGGAACGGGCCAAATCTGGAAACGCGCAATCGGCAGAATCGCTGCCTGTCCTAATATCGGGTGAGTGTGACGGGCCTTCAAGGGCGGTCTATATTCCACCGTACCACGCGTACCCCTGGTCCTCCCAATAGCCGCCCTTGCCGCCATTAATATGATCGAAGTTTTCCACAAGTTCGATCCGTTGAACGTACTTTGCCATTTTGTAACCAAGCTGGCGCTCCGCGCGGACACGGACCGGCGCGCCGTGCTCGATTGGAAGGGCCTGGCCGTTTAGTTGATACGCCAGGAGGGTTTGCGGGTGCGTCGCCTCGAGAAGGTCGAGGCTTTCGTAGTAATAAGGGACATCGGGGTTCGAGGTATCGCCCATAGGGTCTGCACAAAAAAACATCACATAGCGGGCTTCCGGCTTCGGCTTGGCCATAGCCAAAATGTGGGCAAGCGGTGCGCCGGTCCATTCGCCGATGCAGCTCCAGCCTTCGACGCAATCGTGCCGCGTGATCTGAGTCCGAGACGGCAGGGCCTTAAGATCGGCGAGCGACAACACCAATCTCTTCTCCACCAGCCCGCCAACCGGGATGCGCCAGTCCGCGAAGTTCTTGGCGGCGTGGGCCTCGTAGTCGTCCGTCGACGGATTGAGCGTCCCGTTGGCACGAAAGACTCGCGCGATATCGGCCTTTGTGAATTCCGGTGCAAGTGCGTGGCTGCCCGCGAACAGGCGTTGCGCGCGACGCGTGAGGTTCTCGACCTCCGACAGGATGCTCACGACCCATTGCTGCTGAGAGAGGGACGTGCAACCGGTCAGGATCAGCCCGCCGGCACTCGCGGCCGCGACTTTCAGGAAATTTCTGCGGGTGTCAGCCATGGTCCTCACCCTCGATCGTATAGCGGCCGGT
>DASZWQ010000040.1 GCA_035546535.1 Pirellulales bacterium
TCCACCTCGCCCAGGATCATTCCTTGGTTAACGAGCTTGGTAAATGGTTCCGGCGTACTCACGAGCTTCAAGTCGTACAGCACCTTGTGCCAGAAGCGCGAGTACAACAGGTGCAACACGGCATGCTCGGCACCGCCGACGTACAAGTCGACCGGCATCCACGCTTTTTCGAGCGCCGGGTCAACGAGCGCCTGGCTATTTTTGGGATCGATGAAGCGCAAGTAGTACCAGCACGAGCCGGCCCATTGCGGCATGGTGTTCGTTTCGCGCTTGTACTTCACACCGTCGATGACCGGGTATAGCCAATCCTCCGGCGCCTCTTCCAGCGGCGGCTCCGGTCGACCATGCGGCTTGAAATGCTTCATCTCGGGCAGGTCGAGCGGCAGGTCTTTCTCGGCAAGAGCACGAATCTGCCCGTTCGGCTGTCCGTCGGGCCCTAGCTCGTGCAAGATCGGAAACGGTTCGCCCCAGAAATGCTGCCGACTGAAGAGCCAATCGCGCAGTTTGTAGTTCACTGCCGCGCGGCCGACACCCTGGGCGGCCAAATCGGCCGTGATCTTTTGCTTGAACTCCGCCGTCGGCAGGCCGTCGTAGGAGCCGGAGTTGATCGCGGTGCCTTCTTCGGTGAACGGTGCATCGCCGGCCAGCACCGCTGCGCGATCGACCTCCTTGGCCTTGCCTGGATCGACGACGGCGACGACCGGAATGTCGAACTGCCTGGCAAATTCGAAATCGCGCGTGTCGTGTCCCGGCACCGCCATGATGGCGCCAGTGCCGTAGCCCATCAGGACATAGTCGGCCACCCAAATCGGCACCGGCTTGTCGTTCACAGGATTGATGGCGAATGACCCGGTGAAAACGCCGGTCTTCGTCTTGGCCAGATCGGTGCGATCGAGATCGCTCTTCCGCGCGGCCTGCTCTCGATAGGCTTGTACCGCCTCGCGCTGCGCCGTGGAGGTTAATCGCTCGACCTGCGGGTGCTCGGGCGCAATTACCATGTAAGTGGCGCCGAAGAGCGTATCGGGTCGCGTCGTGTAGATGCGCAGCACTTCGTCACCGGGCTTGCGCGGGAAGCCCGACGTCTTGCGCTCTGATTGCCAGGCCGTGAAAGCGGCCGGGGCCGCGGCAGTTGCCGTCGTGGCGTCGGCGATCCAGAAATCGACTTCGGCGCCCGCGCTACGGCCGATCCAGTTGCGCTGCAGGGCCTTGATTCCTTCGGGCCAGTCGACTTGCTCCAGATCTTTTTCCAATCGCTCGGCGTAGGCGGTAATGCGCAGCATCCATTGCCGCAAGGGAATGCGGACCACCGGATGGCCGCCGCGCTCGCTCACTCCGTCTTTGACCTCTTCGTTCGACAAGACTGTGCCCAGGTTCGGACACCAGTTCACCGGCGCTTCGAGCTGGTATGCCAAACGGTGTTCGTCGCGGTAGCGCCGCACGGCGATTTCGCCACCGGCTTCGACGTCCGATGGAATCGGCAGGTCGTCGATCGGCCGAGCCCGTTGCTGGTCGGCGTCGAACCAGCAGTTGAAGAGCTTCAAGAAAATCCACTGCGTCCAGCGGAAATAATCGGTGTCGGTCGTGCTGAGCTCGCGATCCCAGTCGTAGCTGAAGCCCAGCATTTGCAACTGGCGACGGAAGGTTCCTATGTTCTTTTCGGTCGTCGTACGTGGCGGCGTGCCGGTGCGAATGGCATGCTGCTCGGCGGGCAAGCCAAAGGCGTCCCAGCCCATGGGGTGCAACACGCTGCGTCCGCGCATGCGGTGGTAGCGGCAAACGATATCGGTAGCGGTGTACCCTTCGGGGTGGCCGACGTGCAGGCCGTCGCCGCTGGGGTAGGGGAACATGTCGAGCACGTAGATCTTCGGCCCGGCCGGCATGCGGGGCGCGGCGAAGGTTCGGTTAGCTTGCCAGTATTGCTGCCATTTCGGTTCGAGCGTGGCAGGGTTATATCGGGGCATGGCGAGTATCTTTGTGCCGCACTGGCGGCGGAAAAAAGTGCCGGGAAGTGGCTGCCGCGGCGGGCGTCCGTGGCCATCGGAGGGCTGATTCTAATTGTTGGCTTGCGCGGCGGCAAACCCCGTCACCGTCGCGATTTGCCGCTGACGGCAGGCGGCCGAGCTGCCGCGGCACCGTCCGAGCATCGCGCGTCTCAGCTTATTGCGTTCACTAGCGACTGCTCTTGAGACGACGCGTCGATTCGGCTACAAGTTCGGCCCCTTCTACCCGGTTTGTTTCAACCACGATTCCGTAGGCAACTCGCCCCGATTGGCCGGCGAGGAGGCTTTCGATGCCACTGCGACACCTTTTATCGGGGATTGTTTGCCTCGCGCTCGTTGGCCCTGGTTGGGCCGAAGAGTTCGACAGCGACGACGCCGATGTCGACTTTCCCTATCACGCCTTCGTCAATACCGACGATGTCTATGTGCGCAGCGGGCCGGGACAGAATTACTATCCCGTGCTCCGCTTGCAGCGCGGCGACCGCGTCGAGGTTTATCGACACGACCCGGGTGGCTGGTACGCGATTCGCCCGCCGGCCGAATGCTTTAGCTGGGTGTCGGCGGAATACGTCGAGCCGGGCGAAGGAAAAATGGCCCGGGTCAAGGGGGAACGCGTCGTCGCCCGTGTCGGCAGCGCCTTCAGCGACATTCGCGACGTGATTCAGGTACGGCTCGACGAAAACGAACTGGTCGAGGTGCTCGAGGCCAAGCGGATCGGCACCGGGCCGGCCGCGCAGACGTGGTACAAGATTTCGCCCCCCGCGGGCGAGTTCCGCTGGGTTTCGGGCCAGTTCGTCTCCAGCCAGCGGCCTGAGCGCGAGGTCCGCAAGCGCGACGCACACAACAATCTGCTTATTGCCCGGCATGCGAAGCAGCACGAACAAGAGTTAGACGAGCGCAGCGCGGCGCGACACGATCGACGCCGCGACGCCGACGAGGATGACTCTGATGAGCCGCGGCGAGGACCGCAGGCACTCGCCATCAAGTACAACGGCGACGCGAACGAGCGCCTCGACGACGACCGCGACGTCGAGCGATCGAAGGTCTCGCACCGCACGACATCGCATCGCGTGCGCGATGAGGATCGCGACGAGCCAGTGGCCGAACGGCGCCGGCCGAGCCAGGCGTCGCGACGCGCGCCTTTGCCGCAAGGGGACGCCGGCTTGATGAAGGAGCTCGAAGAACTCGATTTCCAGCTTTCCGCCGAGGTGGCCAAGGAGCCGGCAAGTTGGAACCTGGCACCGCTGCGCGAGCGCAGCGACGTGTTGCTTTCGCGCAGTGATACGGCGCTCGATCGCGGCCGCGTGCGTCTGGTGCAGCGCAAGATCTCGCGCTTCGACGACATTAAGCAGCGGGCCGACAAGATCGCCATGGCCCAGCGGGCCACCGATTTGCGCAACCAGGACGCTATTCATGCCTCGCTCGGCGGGTCGTTGGGTGTGCCCATGGACGAACGTTTCGACGGGGTCGGCAAGCTGACCCAGGTCTATCCGGCGCAGTCGGGCGTGGCCGGCTATGCCCTGGTCGACAAGGACGGCAAGGTGAAGCAATTCGTCACGGCGGCCCCGGGCGTGAATTTGCGTCCTTTCATCGGGCGCGAAGTAGGCGTGCAGGGAACGCTGGGCTACATGACCGACGCCCAGACCAGTCATCTGACGGCGAAACGCGTGGCCTTGATCGACGAAGGGCGCACGTTGCGATAGCCCGGCGCCGTGCCGGCGGCCGGTTGGCGCGAACTCGTGAGCCACTATATTGCTGGGCAGCCGGCGGCGCGCGGGGAGTCGCCGCACGCTCTCGTTCCTTTTCCTGCGCTTTTGGCGGAGCAATAGCAGAACGGCATGAATTGGCAGGCGGGATTCACGTTGTTCGTGCTGGGCGGCGTGCTGGCGTCGCTGATCTTTACGGCCGTCGGCCCTGATCTTGCGCTGATCGGCGGACTGATCGTGCTCATGATGGCCGGCATTCTGACGCCGGCCCAAATGGTACACGGGCTGTCGAACGAGGGCCTGGTCACGGTCGCCGTATTGTACGTCGTCAGCGCCGGCATGCGCGAGACCGGGGCCATCGATCTGATCGCCATGCGCGTGCTCGGCCGGCCCAAGACAACGGCCGCCGCGATCGCGCGACTCTTGATCCCGGTCACGGCCATTAGCGCGTTTGTCAACAATACACCGCTCGTGGCAATGTTGATTCCGGTCGTGAACGATTGGGCCAAACGGCAGCAGATCGCGGCTTCGAAGCTGATGATCCCGCTGAGCTATGCCGCGATTCTCGGCGGTACGTGCTCCTTGATTGGCACCAGCACCAACCTGGTTGTCGACGGCCTGTACATCAAATCGCAGGGCACAGGTCTGGCGATGTTCGAGGTCAGCAAGGTGGGCATTCCGGCGGCGATCGCCGGCTGTGCGTTCATTATGCTAACCGCCAAATGGTTGTTGCCCGACCGCCGGCCCGCGATCAGCCACAGCGACGATCCACGCAGCTACACGGCCGAAATGCTGGTAGCCGCCGATAGTCCGCTCGTTGGCAAATCGATCGAGGATGCCGGGCGTGTACCTGGCCGAAATCGACCGCGATGGCCTGGTGCTGCCGGCCGTTTCGCCTCAGGAGCGATTGCGCGAGAACGATCGGCTGGTGTTCGTGGGCATCGTGGAATCGGTCGTCGACTTGCAGAAGACGCGCGGGCTCGTGCCGGCCACGGACCAGGTCTTCAAGCTCGAGTCACCTCGCGATGTGCGCTGCTTGATCGAAGCCGTGGTGTCGAACACCTGCCCCCTGGTGGGTAAGACCATCCGCGACGGCAATTTCCGCACGGTTTACAACGCCGTAGTGGTTGCCGTGGCGCGCAACGGTGAGCGCATCAACAAAAAGATCGGTGACGTTGTTCTCTGGCCGGGCGACACGCTCCTGGTAGAAGCCCATCCGTCGTTTGTCGATCAGCAGCGGAACAGCCGCGATTTCTTCCTGGTCAGCCAATTGGAGAACTCGAACCCGTTGCGGCACGAGCGGGCGTTTCTGGCCCTGGGCATCATGGCGGCGATGGTGACGCTGGCAGCGACCGGGATGTTGAGCATGCTGCAGGCGGCGCTGGTGGCCGCGGCGGCGATGCTCGTCACGCGCTGCTGCACGGCGGCCATCGCGCGGCGCACGATCGACTGGCCCATTCTGCTGGCGATCGCTGCTTCATTCGCCTTTGGCGAAGCCCTGGAAAACACCGGCGCCGCCAAGGCGCTAGCCGACGGGATGATCGGCGTGGCGCAGGGTAAACCATTCATCGCGCTGGCGATGTTTTATCTGGTCACGTTGTTGTTGACCGAATTGATCACGAATAACGCTGCCGCGGCGCTCATGTTTCCCTTGGGGCTGGCAACGGCCTCGAATTTGAACGTGAACTTCATGCCGTTCGTCATCGCGACGATGATGGCGGCCTCGGCCGGCTTTGCGACGCCCATCGGTTATCAAACCAACTTGATGGTTTATGGACCGGGCGGTTACAGGTTTAACGATTACGTAAAGATTGGCGTGCCGCTGGATATTTTGATCATGATCGTGACCGTGGCGCTTAGTCCTTTCATCTGGCCGTTTTAGCGGGCGTGAGTGCGATCATCGCGGCGAATCGTCGCGGAATTCGTGGCAAATCGTATGCTGGCACTTGCGTGCAACGGGCCGCATCGGGCTGGACGCATGCGGCGTTTCCAGGTACCCTCGAAGGATTCGTGGTGCTACCAGGCTGCGCGCTTTGATGGCACCGCCGAGGACGGCTCGAATCTCGCATTGGTATCTCGAAAATGCGGACCGCTGTGGTGGCGCCCTGCGAGAGGCTGCTGCGGGCGCACCACGCATGGAAGCACTTCTTTGAACGCGATCCGGTTGCCGGCGAATGACTAAACGCGATTTCTACGCTCGCCATAGCCCTGCGATCTTGCTGATCGCCGTGTTCCTGCTGCCGATCTCGTTTGCCGGCGCGCGGCGCGCGCTGAACAGCAATCAGAATCGCGTCGAGCAATGGTTGCCGGATCAGTACGAAGAGACGCAGGTCTATCAAGAGTTCCGCAAGCATTTTCAGGGCGAAGAATTCGTCCTGGTCAGTTGGGACGGCTGTACGCTGGATGATGAGCGCTTGGCGCTTTTGTCGCGCAAGCTCGTGCCTGAGGAGGGCGACGAGGTGCCCGCCGAAGCGCGCTACTTTACCAAGGCCCTCTCCGGCCCCGCGATTATCGACACCCTCACCAAGCCGCCCATCAACATCACGCATTCCGAGGCGGTCGAGCGGCTGCGCGGCTCGCTCATCGGTCAGGACGGCAAGCAGACGTGCCTGGTGCTGACCCTCTCGCCCGAGGGAAAGAAGAGCCTGCGCAAAACAATCGGCAAGATCTACAACACCGCCGAAAAAGAGTGCAACATCAAGCACGATGCCCTGCACATGGGCGGACCCCCTTCGGACAACGTGGCCATCGACCTGGCCGGCGAGCAGAGCCTGGTGCGGCTGGCGTCGCTGGCGGGCTTCATCGGCCTGGCGATTTCCTGGTGGTGCTTGCGCAGCGTGAAGCTGGTCGCCATCGTGCTCAGCGCCGGCGTGTACAGTGCGATGGCCAGTCTGGCTTTCGTCTGGTACTCGGGCGGCGAGATGAACGCCATCGTGCTCACGATGCCATCGCTGGTCTACGTGGCGGCAATTTCCGGCGCCATCCACCTGGCGAATTATTACCGCGATTCGATCCACGAAGGTGGGCTCGAAGGCGCGCCGATGCGGGCCATCAAGCACGCCTGGCTACCCTTGAGCCTCGCAACCGGCACCACGGCCGTGGGTCTGTTGACGTTGTGCTATAGCGAGCTGGTGCCGATTCAGTTGTTCGGCTTTTACTCGGCCGTGGGCGTGGTGTTCAGCTTGCTCTTCCTCTTCTTCTTCATGCCGGCCGCCTTCGAGCGCTGGCCGCTGACGGATGAGGCGAGCGGCGAAGCGCAAGGCCCCGCGATTGATCCAGCGTTTTTTGGCAACTGGGGCAAGGTCGGCGACTGGATCATTGGGCACAACGGGATCATGACCGCCGCCGGTCTGGCCGTGATCGGCTTTTGTGCGCTCGGTATGTACCGGATGGAGACGAGCGTGCAACTGATGCGGCTCTTCTCGCCCAAGGCCAAGGTCGTGACCGACTATGAATGGCTGGAAGAACATCTCGGCAACCTGATCCCAATGGAAGTCGTGATCAATATCGATCCGCTCACCGCTCGGCTGAATTTCCTCGAACGGATGGAGCTGGTGCAACGGGTTCAGAAAGAGGTCGAGACGATTCCCGAGGTGGGTAAGAGCCTGTCGGCAGCTACGTTCTCGGCCAACCTGGGGCAGATCGATCAGCCGGACGTGCCCAAGCCGAAGAAGCGCCGCGGCCTGCGCGACATTGTCGGTTCAGTCGCCGGTGTGCGCGACGAAAAGAAGCTTGCCGCCGACGTTCGCAATAAGAAGCTCGAAGAGCATCGCGACGAGTATCTGAATAGCGACTACTTGCGCGAGAAGGATGGCCGCGAGATGTGGCGCGTCAGCGCCCGCGTCAGCGCTCTGAAGAACGTCGACTACGCGAAGTTCGTCGCCGACATCAAGGCCAAGGTCGAGCCGGTGCTCGACGACATGCGTGCCAAGCTGGGGCCGGATTCCGCCGCCGGTCTGGAAGCTACTTACACGGGTCTGGTGCCGCTGGTCTACAAGGCCCAAAACTCGTTGCTCGATGGCCTGGTGACCGGATTCATCACCGACTTGATCTTGATTTTCGTGGCTATCGTGGTGGCCATGCGTTCGTTCACATCGGGCATCATTCTCGCCGTGCCCAGTGTGTTTCCGCCGATCGTGGTCTTCGGTCTGATGGGCTGGCTGGGCATCGTCATCGATATCGGGACCGTGATGACACCGAGCGTGGCCCTGGGCGTGTCGGTCGACGATATCGTCCATTTCATGCTGCAGTACCGCCGGGCGATTGCCGCGGGCGCCACGCAGCGTGAAGCGGTGAAGGCTGCCTATCACCATTGCGGCCGCGCGATGTACCAGAGTTGGGGCGTCATCGGTCTGGGCTTGAGCGTGTTCGCCTTGAGCCCCTTCACGCCGACCCAGCGTTTCGGCTGCATGACGATCGCGCTTTTGACCGCGACGTTGCTGGCGAACTTGCTGATTCTTCCCGCGATTCTCGCTGGTCCGCTGGGCACGCTGTTTGCCCGCGGTGCGCGGAAAAAAAAGCCCACGGCGGCCGAGGAGCCGCCACGGCAGACGCCGCCCGCCCCGAAGAGCCTTCGCCCGTTGGATGAATCGCCGCGCATCGAACCGACGCGGCGCCCGGTCAGCAGTAATTAGAGCGCAGCATTTAGCCGGCAGAGGGCAGTAGGCAGCGGGCAGTGAAGAGTCGTCGGTGATCAGTGGCCGGTAGCCAGTAAATTCAACGGCTGACTTCCATCGAGTCCCGATCACTGGCTACCGAACTACCGACTACTGCCTGCTCAAATGGGCAGGGTCGTTCCACGTCCCTGTTCTTTGGCCAGTTGCACCAGCCGGGCCGCCATGGCGACGTCTTCGATCGCCAGGCCGACGGATTTGAAGATCGCCACGCCACCGTTGCGCGTGCGGCCGACGGCACGCCCGACGACGACCTGGGCCAGATCGACGGCCCGCGACCAATCGAAGATGCCTTTCTCGACGGCGTCGACAAAATCGCCCGCCTCGTGCCGGCAGGCCGCGACGCTGTCGCAGACGATCGTATCGGCGCGGCGCACGGTGGTGGCGTCGATCTCGGCGCGCGACAGGGCGTTGGCGCCTACGGCGCAGACGACCGTTCCCTCGGCGAGCGCTGCGCCATCGAAGACAGGCGTCGAGCTGCTGGTGGCCGTGATCACGATCGGTAAATCTTCGGCGGCCTCGTGCGGGCGGTCGACGGCGATGATTTCTGCGTCGAGCTGCGCTTGCATCTTCTCGGCAAATCGTTCCCGCCGCTCTTCAGATCGGCTGTAAACGAACGCGCGGCGCAGCGGCAGCACCGCGGCCGCGGCCAAAAGCTGCGTTTCCGCCTGCCTGCCGACGCCGAACAGGCCCAGCTCATGCGCATCGGACGGGGCCATCGATCGCAGGGCGACACCGGTCGTGGCGCCGGTGCGCAGCCGGCCCAGTTGATCCGCTTCGATCAGCGCTACAAGCGCGCCGGTGGCCTGATCGTACAGGCCGACGTGAAAACGGGCGGCGTTGCGCGTGGTGGTGTAGCACTTCCAGCCGACATAGCCCAGGTATCCGGCCGAGGCGATCATGCTGTGCAGGATGATGCCGGGCGCGCGAGCGCGCACCCGCGGAACATTTTCGGCTTCGGCCGTTACCAGGTGGCGAAACGCCTCCTCGACGATCGCGATCGAGTGCGGCATGTCGATCAGCGCCGTGACATCCGCTTCGGTAAGGTAGAGGACGCCCATGATCGACCTCCTGCGCGAAAACCTTGCCCGGCCTGACCCGCGAATCCTCGACCGCTCGGCGGCACTACGCCTCTCCGCGTGCCGCGAGCATTATACGGCCGCGTAACGAACGACTGCTCGTCCGACGCCGTTATTCTTGCAAATCGGCGATGCGACGGAAATCGTCGCGCAGCGAACGATACAACTGTTGATATTCGGGAAACGCCCGATCGTAGGTTTTCACACTCCCGCGCTGCGGCGCTGTGCTATCGACCACGCGGATCGTGGCGGCGCATGCTTCGCGGATGTTCTTGAATGCTCCGGCGCCGACGGCCGCCAACAGCGCGACACCGTAAGCCGGTCCTTCTTCGGCGTTGATCGTGGCGACTTTCTGGCCGAAGACGTCGGCCTGAATCTGCCGCCACAGGGCGCTTTTCGAACCGCCGCCCGAGGCCCGAATCTCGCGCACCGGAATTTCCAAGCCGCGGATGATATCCAGGCAGTCGCGCAGCGAGTAGGCGACCCCTTCCATGATCGAGCGCAGCAGGTGGCCGCGCCGATGGGCCAGTGATAGCCCAATGAAACACCCGCGGGCGTGCGGATCGGCGTGCGGGGTGCGTTCGCCCGATAGATACGGCAAAAAGAACAAGCCGTCACTTCCGGCCGGGGCACTTTCGGCCTCCTGGTTCAAGATCTCGTACGAGTCGGCCGTCGGGGCATCGCCGGCCGCGCCGTTCATGTGGCACAGCTCGTTCTGAAACCATTGCAGCGAGCCGCCGGCAGCCAGCGTCACGCCCATGACGTGCCATTTGCCGCGAACGGCGTGGCAAAACGTGTGGATGCGTCCCTCCGGATCGATCTCGACCGTGTCGCTGTGGGCGAACATCACGCCCGAGGTGCCGATCGACGTCGAGACGATTCCCTTGGCCACGATACCGTTGCCGACCGCGCCGGCGGCGCAGTCACCGGCTCCGCCAACGACCAGGCAATCGGTCGACAAGCCGAGTTCCTCGGCCGCCTGCGGCGTGAGCTTGCCCGTGACTTCTTCCGATTCGTAGCAGCGTGGCAGCAGGCTTTCGTCGAGTTCCAGCTTCGAGAGTAGCGCACTCGACCAGCGGCGCTTGGCGACGTCCAACAAAAGCGTGCCGCTGGCGTCGCTTACTTCGGTGGCGTACTCACCAGTCAGGCGGCGGCGGATCTCGTCTTTGGGCAGCAGTACCTTGTGCAGCTTGTCGAAATGGCGCGGTTCCTGATTTCGTAGCCACAGAATCTTCGGTGCCGTGAAGCCGGTCAGTGCCGGGTTGGCGACCATCTTGATTAACTTGCGGCGACCGCCGGCACGGTTTTCGATTTCGGCGCATTCGGCCGCCGTCCGCTGATCGTTCCACAACAGCGCGCGGCGGATCACGCGGTCGCGCTTATCGAGAAAGACCGAGCCGTGCATCTGGCCCGAAAGGCCAATGGCCGCAACGTCGGCCGGACGGAGCTTGGCTTTCTTCATCACCGATTGAATGGCCGCGGTCGTGGCTTGCCACCAGTCGTTCGGGTCCTGCTCGCTCCAGGCAGGGCGAGGGTGATAGCAGGGGTACGTCTCCATGGCGCTGGCCAGGATCGTGCCCGACTCGTCGATGACGAGCGCCTTGGTTCCTGAAGTGCCAACATCGAGGCCGAGAAAATGACTCATGGGCGAAGTCAGTAGTCAGTAGTCAGTAGTCAGTAGTCGTTCCGCGCTTGGTGGCCGATTGGACCCGGACCGCGACCTGGGAAGTGAGTATCGATTAGGGCGCAATCGAGCGCTGTGGCGAGATTCTAACCCGGGCAAGCGGCGAGCGACAACCGGGCACTTGGAGACTGAATGCATGTGAGCGCCTGGCGGGGCGGTACGTAACCACAGCGCCGAAAACTCGCGGGTAGCCGAGAGCGGGTTCGATCTCGCACTCCATGGGTACTCGCTGGCGACGTATCATTATGCAATGATCGAAGGTAGTGTCGGAATCCACGTCATGAAAGCTCAAGGCGTCAGCTGGTTGCGTTCGCTCAAACTGAGCGAGACGATACGCGTTGATGTGCCGAGCTCGCCAGAGGCGGTCGCCGAGTGCTTGCGTTCGCATGTGCAAAAGCCGAGTTGGCGGGGCTCGCTGCTGGCCGCGCTCGCGCCTGCTGCGGCGGGACCATTTTGCACATTTCAGGGACAGGTCGCCTTAAGCGGATTTGACCTGTGTCTGGTCCTGCCGGTTTCGGGATCCTTTTCCGTCCCCCGCATAAATGTACGCGGCGTGATCGAGAGCACGTCCGCGGGCGCGTGCGTGACCGCGACAATCGAGCCGGCGCGAAGCGCTGGAGGGTTCGTCGTCGCATTAGCGATTGGACTGTTGACACTATTCTGCGTCGCCTCTGCTTTCATCGGTGCGTATCGTGTTTTACTGTACTTAGCTGGCGCCCTGGCTTTGCTGGCGGTGTACTCGGCAGCCGTCCACGGCGTTTATCGGACGTTATTCTTGCACGAAGCGGAAGAGATTCACCGGCAATTGACATTTGCCCTCTCGCACAAACGTGGCGACTTGTAGCGGCGCCCATTACGTGTGTAAATTGAAGACCGAAGCAACGACGACGCATATCTATCTCGCATTGGCACGATGACCGCCACACCTGTCTCGCTTGTCACCGGCGGTTCGCGCGGAATTGGTCGTGCGATTGCCCTGGAACTGGCCCGGCTCGGGCACGTCGTGCTGGTCAACTACTTGCGGCGGCAGGATGCGGCCGATGAGGTCGTGGCCGCGATCCATCGCGCGGGCGGGCATGCGATCGGCGTGCAGGGGGACGTCGCGCGTAGCGAGGATCGAGAATCGCTCATCGCTCGGGCCCTTGAGTTCGGGGGCCGACTGGATGTGCTCGTCAACAATGCCGGAATCACCTCTCCCGGCCGAAATGATTTGCTGGAAGCAACCGAAGAGAACTGGGATCACGTACTGGGCACGAACCTGAAGGGCCCGTTTTTCCTTGCGCAATTGGCGGCGCGACGCATGATCGAGCTCATTCGCGCTCGCGTGACGACCGGCGGAAAGATCATCAACATCTCGTCGATCTCGGCGTACGCCATGAGCACCGACCGGGCCGATTATTGCATCGCGAAGGCCGGTATGGCCGCCATGACCTGGCTCTTGGCCGAGCGGTTGGCGTCAGAGCAGATTCAGGTCTTCGAAATCTGCCCTGGTCTGATTGCCACCGACATGACAGCGCCGGTCCGCGAGAAATACGACAAGCAAATGGCCGCAGGGCTGGTGCCGCAGCGGCGCTGGGGGGAGCCCGAAGACGTCGCCCGCGCCGTGGGCGTCCTTGTCAGCGACGCACTGCCCTACAGCACGGGTGAGCGCATCAATGTCGACGGCGGCTTCCATATCCGACGGCTGTGACGGACAATTGTCGGTAGCCGTTGTCGAGCAGCACGTGTCTTTGCCCCTTCGCGTGACGAGACTTCGTCATCGACTGGCCCAGGAACTTCCGATGAAATTTGCCCTGCTGGGAATGGACGCTGACGCCCTGGAGCTTGCCCAGGGCGTGGCCGCCAGTCGCGAGCACGTGCTGGCGAGCGCGTGCGACGTTGCGGGGGCCGAGGATCAGTTGCGAGCCTTGGCGCCGCGCGTGCAGTTCGTCGAATTTTGGGAAGCGCTGTTGGCCAGTGACATGGCCGACGCGGTGATCGTCAGCCGCGGCACAGATCCCGAGCTACGGGCCGAACAGTTGCGCAAGCTCGTGCAGGCGGGCGTGCCGCTCATCCTCACGCATCCGGTCGATGATTCGATGCTCATCTGCTACGAACTCGATATGATCCGTGCTGAAACCGGCTGCGTCATGCTGCCGTACATCCCTTATCGCTGGCATGAAGGGCTGAAACGGTTGGCCAGAATCGTCGGCGATGGTGCGGCGTCCCCCATTGGGACGGTCGAGCAAATTGTCATGGAACGTGCACTAGCCGATCGCGACCGGTCCCTGGTCGTGCGGCAATTTGCGGGCGATGTGGAACTGCTACGCATGGTGGCGGGCGAGCTGACAAGCGTGTCGGCCTTGGCGCCGGGTGGAAAGGAAGAGGCGGACTATGCCAATCTGGGCGTGCAACTGACTGGTCCGCGCGGCGTGCTGGCTCGCTGGAGCGTCAGTCCGGCCGATCACGCACCGGGCGCGACGATTCTCGCGCGCGGCGACAAAGGGAAGGCAACGCTCGTCTTGCCCGCGGCGGGCGAGGCGACCACGCTGGAGATCATTTCCGCAGGCCGGACAGTGCAGGAATCGTTCCCGGCCTGGGATCCGGCGTCTGCGGCAATTGCAGAATTTCAAAACGCAATTGCCGGTCGACCCTCCGCACCCACCTGGCCCGACGCGTGCCGCGACGTGGAGCTTTCCGAGGCGATTGCACGGAGCCTCGCCAAGGGACGCACGATCGAACTGCACGACGAAGAGCACTCCGAGCACGGCACGTTCAAGGGGACCATGACCTCCGTGGGATGCGGCCTGCTGTTGGCTTCCCTGGTCGTGCTGCTCGCCGCGGCCGCGCTGGCCAGCATTACGGGTATGCCATTTTTCGGCTACGCGCCGTATCTAATCCTCGGCGTACTGGGAATCTTCCTGGTGCTGCAATCGCTGAAGCTGGTTTTTCCGGACGATACGTAGGGTGCCCTGCGGCACCACGAGGGCCAAGCTGGACGTTGCGCGGTTCCGTACCGCGGGTGACGCAGGGCACCCCACGGGGAAATCTCTGCAGTATTCGCGCAAAAAAAAGCGGCCAGACTCCCGTTGAGCCTGGCCGCTGTTGTGACACCGTAAACAGCCTGGGCGTCCTTAGTGGGCAGCCGACTTCTGCGGAATTCGCATGGCGTAGAACGAACGCCAAACAAAGACCAGCCCGATGGCGAGCATGACCGCTCCGACGACGCCGGTGTAGTCGGTGGTCGACTTCTCGATCGCCGCTTGCTTCATCTCGACGGCGATTTCCACCGCCAGCAAGCCGAACAGAGTCGAGAACTTGATGATCGGATTCAGGGCGACCGAGGTGGTGTCCTTGAACGGATCGCCCACCGTATCGCCGACGACGGTGGCGGCGTGCAGATCGGTCCCCTTCTCCCGCATATCGACTTCGACGTACTTCTTGGCGTTATCCCAGGCACCGCCGGTGTTGGCCATCGAAATGGCCTGAAACAAGCCGAACGCAGCGATGGCGATCAGGTAGGCGACGAAGAAGTTCGGGTTGAAGAAGGCAAAGGCCAGCGTCAGCGACATGAGGGCGATGAAGATGTTCCACATGCCGGCCTGGGCGTACTGGGTGCAGATACGCACGACAGTCTTCGAATCGTTGATATCGGCCTCGGTCTTATTGAGGTCGAGGTTCTTCTTGATGAACTCGACGGCTCGGTAGGCACCCGTCGTAACGGCCTGCATCGAGGCGCCCGAGAACCAGAAGATCACCGTACCGCCGCAGATGAAGCCCAGCAGCACCGGAGCGTCGGTCAGGCTGATCTGAAGCAGTTTGGCGTGCCCGAGCATGAGGATGATCGAAAAGATCATCGTCGTGGCGCCCACGACGGCGGTGCCGATGAGCACCGGTTTGGCCGTGGCCTTGAACGTATTACCGGCCGAGTCGTTGGCCTCGAGATAATGCTTGCCCGCTTCGAAATCGGGGGTGAAGCCGAATTCGCCCTTGATCTTGTCCTTGATGCCGGGAATCGACTCGATCTGCGACAGTTCGAAAACGCTTTGGGCGTTGTCGGTCACGGGGCCATAGCTATCGACGGCGATCGTTACCGGGCCCATGCACAAGAAGCCGAAGGCCACGAGGCCGAAGGCGAAAATCGAGCCGACACCGATCGCTGGCAGCGATTCGCCGTACAGCTTTACTTGCATGATGCTGTCCAAGCCTTGCTGGCTGACGAAGTAGGCCGTGCCCATCAGGCCGGCGATCAGCAGGCCCATCCAGAAGGCGCTGAAGTACCCGGCGACCATGCCGGAGAGGATCGTCAGCGACGAGCCGCCTTCCTTCGAAGCGGTGACGATTTCGTGTACGTGCTTCGAGTGCGAGCTGGTGAAGACCTTGGTGAATTCCGGGATCAACACCGCGGCCAGCGTTCCGCAACTGATGATCGAGGCCAGTTGCCACCATAGATTCGGCATGGCCTTTTCGCCGACGACCAGGTCGCCGATCAAGAGCCAGCTCATGAAGAACGAGGTCGAAATGCAGAGGATCGCCGCGATCCAGATCAAGCGGGTGAGCGGAACTTCGAAGTCGAATTCCTTCTTGCCGCGGTATTGGGCTTCGGAAATTTTCTGATTCACCAGGTACGAGATACCGGACATGAAATCCATCAAGAACCGCATGGCGAAAATCCACACGATCAGCTTGGCCTGCAGGTCCGACTGCGTGGCCGGATCGAGGGCCAGCGTAATGAACGAAATCAAGGCCACGCCCGTCACGCCGTACGTTTCGAAACCGTCGGCCGTCGGGCCGACCGAGTCGCCGGCGTTGTCGCCCGTGCAGTCGGCGATCACGCCCGGGTTACGGGGATCGTCTTCCTTGACGTTGAAGACGATCTTCATCAGGTCCGAGCCGATGTCGGCGATCTTGGTGAAAATACCGCCGGCGATACGCAAGGCCGAAGCGCCCAGTGATTCGCCGATGGCGAAGCCCAAAAAGCAGATGCCCACGATCTCGCGGGGGACGAACAAAAGGATGATGACCATCATCACGAGTTCGAGCGAGATGAGGAACAAACCGATCGACATACCGGCTCGCAACGGAATATTGACCACGTCCCACGGTTCGCCGCGGAGCGACGCGAAGGCGGTGCGGGCGTTGGCGTACGTATTGACGCGGATGCCGTACCAGGCCACCCAGTACGAACCGGTGATACCTACCAAGGCAAAAGCCAGCACCATCAGGCCCGTGCCGACGCTCTTATGCTGCAGGCCGACGAAGTAATACATCATCGCCACGGCGATGATGGCGAAGAGCATCATCAGGAACTTGCCCTGCTGGACCAGGTAGGTCTTGCAGGTCTGGAAGATGATTTCGGCCACGTCGAGCATCGACTGGTGAGCCGGCAAGTTCTTGATCTCGCGCCGCAAGTACAAGCTGATGCCTAACGTCCCGACGATGACGAACGAGCCGTAAAACAACAGATTCCAAGCCGTGATGTCGTTTCCGGCAATTTTGAACGTGCCGGCATTCAAATCCGGGATGGCGAGGTCGGCTTCGCTCGCCAGGACAGTCGAGCTTAAGAGAACCAACACGAACGAGGCGAGTGCCAGACGCATCGCAGTCGTGGGCAGGGTGCGCAACGATCTCACGGCTTGTCTCCGGTACGGTGTTTGACTCTTACTTATGCGGTGATTTAGTGCTCGTCGGGCCGCCGCAACTCAACACGGCGACACCGTTAACGATTTCTTTAGGACCCGCGGCCGCGCTCGAGATGCACCAGGCAACCGCGCTTCAAAAGGGTCTGATCGACTGGCCCCGCTGGCCCCGGATGAAATGCCCGGACAGCGGTACCATCCCCTGGCAGGCAAAAAGACTGCCCGCCCAAAGACCCCCTTGTATGGGCAGTAGTGTAACTATAGGTCCCCAAAGAGGGAAGGTGTGATTCGCGGGGCCGGTTTGGACGCTTCCGGCAGGCCACGAACCGCGCGATTTCAGCGTATCGGGGGCCAGCCCGTTTGGGGACGATGAGGTTCAATCCACCCGGATCGACGGTGCGCCGTTACCAGAGTTCCCAGGGGCCCGGTAAGGGCAGCGTTTTGTCCTGTTTGCTACCTTCCTGAACCCTTTCCCGGCGTCTTGCGTAAAATCACTTGACGCGAATATAGTTGATATATAAAACATATGGAAGGTGAAGCCGATAAGGAAGCAGAGCCATGACCACCGCGCGATTGCAACGCGAGCTGAAAAAGAAGCGCCCCTTCGACGCGGTCGAGCAGGAGGTGGCGCTCGGCATCGTGCGCACGAGCGACCAATTACAGCATCGCTTTACGCGGTTGTTCCGCGACTTCGGACTGACGCCATCACAATACAATGTCCTGCGCATCCTGCGCGGCGAAGGGCAGCCGCTACCGATTCTGGAGATTGCCAGCCGCACGATCACCGTCGTGCCCGGGATCACCGGCCTGATCGATCGATTGGAAGAGGCGGGCCTGGTCAGCCGGCAGCGCTGCGCCGAAGACCGGCGCGTGATTTATGTGTCGTTGACTGCCAAGGCCGCCAAGCTGCTGGCCAGCATCGATCAACCGCTGTTGGATCTGCACAAGCGACTGCTGCGCGGCGTAGCGGCGGGGGAGCTACGCCAATTGGGTGACTTGCTGGAAAAGGTTCGTACGTCGATCGCGGGCGAGCCCGAGTAGCGAACGTGCCTGATTTCGTCGGACGTGTCATTGGGGAGTGCGAAGAGGATCGGCTTAGGCTAATACTTGATATATCAACTATCGGCCGAATTCGACAGCTTGCCACGAGACCGTGCAAGGGCAGCGGGCAAAAAAGGAGGTCCATCCATCATGTTTCAGGTAAGACGAGCGAACGAGCGAGGGCATTTCGATCACGGCTGGCTGAATACGTTCCACACGTTTTCCTTCGGCGACTACTACGATCCTGCGCATACGCAGTTCCGTGCCTTGCGCGTGATGAACGAAGACACCGTGGCGCCGGGGCAGGGGTTCGGTATGCACGGTCATCGCGACATGGAAATCGTCACCTACGTGCTGTCGGGCGCGCTTGAGCATCGAGACAGCCTCGGGAACGGCGAAGTGTTGCGCCCCGGCGAATTGCAGCGCATGGCCGCCGGCACCGGCATCCGCCACAGCGAGTTCAACCCCTCGGCGACCGAGCTGGTACACCTGTATCAGATCTGGCTTTTGCCCGAGCGGACGGGCCTGACGCCGGGTTATGAGCAGAAGTCGTTCGCCGATGCGATGCGGCCGGGACAGTGGCTCCTGGTGGCGTCGCCCGACGCCGCGGACGGATCGTTGCACATCCGTCAGGACGCGCGGCTGTACCTCGCCCAGCTCGAAGCGGGGCAGCAACTGTCGCGCGAAATTCCAGCCGGAAGGCACGCCTGGCTGCAAGTGCTGCGCGGAGGCGTCAACGTCGGCGGCGCGTCCCTTGCGGCCGGTGACGGCGTGGCCGTGAGTAACGAACGACAAATCTCGCTGGCCAGCCAGGGGGCGAGCGAGGTGTTGCTGTTCGATCTGGCGTGACGTAACGACGCGGACCATCGCGACGGTTTTTCGGCTAACTACCTACAGCACCAGAAGCGAGATTCTCATGTCCAATCCTTTGCTACCCATCGTCAGCATCGCTGGTCGTGTCTTGTTGTGCACGATCTTCTTTATGAGCGCGGTCGGTAACAAGATTCCCAACTTCAACGCTGTCGCCGAGTTGATGGGAAAAGTCGGCGTGCCCTCGCCCCAACTATTACTGGTGGGCGCGATCGTGTTTCTGATCGTGGGCAGTGTCTCGGTGGCATCTGGGTATCAGGCGCGTTTCGGCGCGGCGCTGCTATTGGTCTTCTTGGGGTTGGCCACGTACTACTTTCACGCCTTTTGGAAAGCGCCCGAGGCCGAGCAACAGGACTACATGATTCACTTCATGAAGAACCTGTCGATGAGCGGCGCGATGCTGTTCATCATGGCCAACGGCTCGGGTGCGGGCAGCCTGGACGCGGTTTTGGCGCGACGCAAGGCTACGGGCACCCGCGCGGCGTAATTCCGACATACGCGCGCGGAAGCCGGCCTGGTTGGCCGGCTGCTGCTTCGAGCAATGCGCGCCGGCGCGGTTGACCGCGAAGCTTCAATACCGTCGCGGCGGTTTCACATGAACCGCCGCATGATGCGCCCTGAGATTCTCTTCCGCCGCTGCCGAGGCTGCCTCGGCAGCGGCGGCGATCAGAAGATCGGCATTGTGGCTACTGCACCCACCGCAAAACCAGCGTGCGCGAAATCCCGCCGAATGGGGCTTGATCGTGACCGTATAAGGGACCGAATCCAGCACGAGACGGCGCTGGATTCTTGGAGAACGGGTCTTATCGGGCATGAATGGTTTTGGCGGGGATAGAGGCGGCAAGAGAGCATCAGGCCTGGAACGGCGGAGAACGCGGCAGTCGATACACCACGCCCCCAAGCTTTCGAGTCTAGTCTCGATCAGCGCGACTGGCGAGCACGCAAAGATGTCGCGGTCGTTCGCGCAAATGATCCGGATGCTTGCGGGCCCTGCAAACGGAAGACGAAGTATACCCATTGGGCACGAAGGATGTACCGTGCCGTGTGGGCCTGCTCAGTCGCCACGTGCGTATTCGGGCGACAACGAGGAGAAATCATCGTTGATCGCATTGACGCCGATGCCCCCGTGGCTAGAATGTGGCTAGTTGAGACCCAGTATCAATAGCTGGTCTCGGCTCTCTAGAGGTAGCTCGCTCGCCCCTCGCCAGCTCGCCACTCTCGCGACCAGCCAATCGCTGGTGGGTGAACAGAATCGCTGGCGCCCGAAGTCTTGGGCATTCCAAGGTTTGATCGTTGTGCCGGCGCCACACGATTCCTGCACGCGTGCTTGCCGTAGCGCGCTGGTCCTCACCCCCTCGGCGAAATCGCCACCTGTACCCGCCGCCGACGAGCCGTCGGCTTGCCGCCGCCAGCCTGGCCTGGGCTGGATGATTGCGCCACGGCGCCAGCCCGCTTTTGCATCGTTGGACCTTTACTCTGGGGAGATGGATCTATGCATTGCCGTTCCAGAAAAAACCTGAAAAGAGCCGGTCGCAACCTGCTTGTCGCTCTCTGCGGACTGGCGAGCATCGTTGTGAGCAGCGACGCCCGGGCGGCAACGCTCGTAAATCCGTCGTTTTTTGGTCAGGCGAACACCACGTATCAGGAGTGGGATGGGTTTACCAGCCCGACCGGCCCCAATCCGGCCACGAGTGTCAACAACGCCTACGGCACGCCCAATTGGCTCGACACAACGGCCGCGACCGATGGCGCGTTCATCATCGGGCCACCGCCGGGTTCTCACGTCTACTCGTTCAGCGGCATACTGAACCTACAGGCCACGATCCCGAACCCGACGCTCTCGGCAGGCGCCACGACGACCATCGTGTTTCAGGCCGAAGTGCTTGGATCGCCGCTCGACCAGGCGCTCTTTGGCGTGAGCTTCGCGGGCCTGAGCGGCGATGCTCTGCTGCCGGCGCACATTACGGAAACCAATGAAGGGTCGGCCAGCAGCCCTTTCGGCACTGGCGGCGATTATTACTACCTCGTTGAATGGGATAACGTTCCCGCCGCGGCCAGCTATACGCTCGCCTACTCGGCGTCGGGCACTTCGTCGAGCCAGGTGTCGGCACGTATCGATACGCTGACAACGGCGCCGACAATTGTTCTGGCTGGCGACGTCAACAACGACGGAATCGTTAACAGCCAGGATATCGCCCTGGTCAGTTCCTCGTGGTTGCAGGCTGGGCCGAATGTCGCCGGCGACGCCAATCACGATGGCATCGTCAACAGTCAGGATATCGCGCTGATTAGCTCGAACTGGCTACAAAGCACGGGCGGCGCGGCACGGGCCGCTGCCGTGCCCGAACCGGCGACGCTGGTTTTGCTGGGTGTTGGCCTGTTGGCCGTGTTTGCTGTTGCAATGCCGCGCGAGGTAAGGATGTCTTGGACTGGCGGCTGAGCGGCGGAGCGCAGTCCGAATTGCAGGCAAACTGGTAGGCGCTGCAAACAAGAGGGAACGCCAAGAGTATCCCCGAGAGGGCTCGAACCGGCAACCGAGCACGGCAGACTTAATGTCTGCCGAGCGCAGGGCGGCAGTCCGGATCGCTGGGGCGAGTTGGGTACCGCACGCAAAGGGAACACCAAAAGTATCCCCGAGAGGGCTCGAACCTCTAACCTTCGGCTCCGGAGGCCGACGCTCTATCCAATTGAGCTACGGGGACGTGTGCTGCGATCGTGGCCGGGGACGTGCATGATGGCAGTCCCGGTGGCTGCCAGTCGCCGACCGGCGATCCGCCATTCTAGGATTCGCACTGCGAAGCTGCAATCAGACCCCGCATGCCGACGCGGGCACGTTTAAGTGGCACCTTATCGAACGTTCACGGCGCTTTTGGCGCCACCGCCGATTTTCCGCTCGCCGGCGATTGCAAGCGCGCACCCGCAGTGACCAGCTCATTGAAGCGGTCGACCGGTTCGTGCGCCGCCCAGGCGATGCCGCGCAGCAAGACCGTGCGAAACAGCGGATCGTCGAACGACCAGGCAAAATGTCCCGGTATCGACACGAACACGCGTCCTTTGCCTTGCTCCACGGTCCAGAATAGCGGCTGGGATTGCCCCTCTTCGACGCCGCTACCCAGTAGCCGCAAGCGCGCTTGCTCGCCCACCAGGTTCCAATAGCTCTCGTCGTGCAAGTTCAGATGGTGCAAGTTGCGCGCGATCGGGTGATCGGCGCCCGGCCTTAAATCGATCGATAATTCGCCGTGGCGAAAGCGCGACATGCCGCCGCGCCAGGCCAGCCCGATGCGCTCGGCAAACCCCGGCGCATCGTCGCCGCCGTCGACCGCGTAATGGATGTAGACCAGCCCACCACCGCGCGCCAGATACGCATCGAGGTCTTTGGCCCGTTCGGGAGTAAACCGTCCTTGTTGATAGAAGACCATGACGTCGGCCACGGCCAGTTGGTCGGGCGAGGGCCAATGGTCGGCCGTGGTCACGTGCGTTTGATCGGCCAGCGACAAAAGCTCGCGCCACACTTTCTGCCACGCAGGGTAGTCGTGCTCGCCGGGCCCGTGATCCTTGGGGCCGGATACCAGTACGATGTCAAGCGGTCGTGCGTTGGCAGCCTCGACGGGAGCATCCGCAAGTACCGCGCGGACTTCGGCCATCGTTCGCGCCGCCGGCGGCGTTCCCTTTCCATAGTCGGGCATGTGCGGACCGGGCACGAGCAAAAACGTCAGCAGGTCGCGCAGCTTCTCGGGCCCCAGCTTGCGCGGAATGTCCTGCGGCATGATCGAAGTTGGCGAAGGCTGTACGTCCTCGATCTCGGTCCGGGAAATCGTCGTCTCCTTGCCGTCCTGGCTGCCGACGATCACCGAATCGCCTTGCGAGCGAATCGTTCCGGTCAGCAGCCGCCCGTCGCCGAGCACAATCGCGTGCGCCACGAAGTCGGGGTTGATCGCAAAGCTGGGTTCGGTAATGTCGCGCAGTACGGACGCGTAATCTCGCGCGACGAGATTCGAAAGATCAGGTCCGATCGAGCCTCCTTCGCCGCGCACCTGGTGGCACTTGCTGCACGCCGCCTCATCGCTGAAGAAGATCTGCCGGCCGCGCAGCCAGTGACCGTCGCGCAGCTCGGGCAGGTCGCGATTGTCGACGAGCGCTGCCGGCTCGCGCTGGTGCCGTGCCCAGGGGAGAAGAATTCTCCTGAGTGGCAAGGCCCGCTCACGCGGATCCTCGTTCGTGGCCCAGCTCATCAGAAAATCCGGGGCCGTGTCGCTCGCGTCGACGTGCAAGCGAAGCTCGATCTTATGCGTGGCGCCCGGATGATCGGGCGGCACGGCAACGCGCGCCGTGAAGCGGCTATTCGCATCGCGCTTCGACGAGATGGAAAGACTGTCGAGCGTGCCGTCGAAGCGGGCCGAGGAAGAGCAAACGAGCATCACCATTTCCGCCGGCCACTCGTGATCGAGCTTGGCGCCAGGTTGCACGGCCGGACGGAGCATGTCGCGCAAATCAAGTTGTGCGCTTAGTAGCAAGGTTCCCGGCTGCCGGCAAAATCGCCACAGGTCATCATGGATCGCGCTCTTGCACGTCAAGGTGCGCGATACGGCGAGATCGCAATGCGGTAGCCATCCCCGCCAGGTGCGATTGGCGCTGGCGGATTCATAACGCGCGTCGACGCCTGAGAGATTATATGCCAAATCGACATCGTGGATTTGCGGAATGTCGCCGGGCTTCGCGGTTTCGTCGCGCGCGCCTCCAAGGCCGGGGAGCGTGACCGCGTAGCTACCGGACTCGGCGTGAGGCGCTGTGGAAAGCAGGATGTTCCGCCGGTCGGCCGTTAGCTGTAAGCCCAAGACCGGCAAATCGTGGCGTCCCGCGCGCCGCTGCATGGCCACCACCGCATAGCCGGGGCGCAGTGATTCGAATCGGTCGCCGGGCGTAACAAAGGGGCCGAAGTCGATGGACGTTTTTGAGGTCAGCTCCCGCGCCTGGGCGGGCGGGACCTCGCGATCGAAGGCGATCCACACTTCGCGCTCGGTTTGCGGCCAAATCTGCACGGGTTGTGGCATGTCGCGATCGACGTAGCGAATCTGAAACAGTTTGCCCTTGCCGCTCGGGCCGCTTCCCCAATCGGGTCCACCGCTGTGCGCCGCTACAACCAGCGCACCGGTCGGCGAGACGCAAGCGTCGGCCGGCAGCTTCTGCATGGCGCCGATTTGTTGGTTCTGCGCTACGTAGCCGGAGGCCGTCTTGATGAGCTTGGTGCGATAGAGCTTGCCGCGCGAATAGCCGGTCACCAGCGCGTCGGATTCCCACCAGGTGGGGCCGAAAGCGGGGCCGCCGCTCGTCGGTTCATTAAAGTTCAGCCCGCACGTCGATTGATGCTGCGGCGCGTAATCCATCACGCTCGGCTCGTCGATGACACTGGGCAAATGCCGTGGGTGCCGCGGCGGAAAACCGTAATGGCGGCCGCGCTCGACGTGCAACAGCTCGTCGAAGGGATTGCCGTTGGCCAGCCAGGTAGCGCCTTCTTGATCAGTGCAAAACAAGTCGTTCAGGCGATTCAGGCGGATGGCCACGGGAAAGCGAATCCCCGTGGCGAAGACGTCGCGCTTCTGAAAATCGGGCGACACGTGCAGGATCGCGCCACGTTCCGAGAGAACGTCGTAGGCGGCCTTGCCGTCGGCGGCGACGACATAGGCGTTCGTGAAATCCTGGCAGCCGAGTCCCATCCACAGGCTGCCATCGCGACGGTCGAATGCCATGCCCAAGGCGTCGACTCCGTGTGCCGTTTCGGTCCAGCCGTCGGCAACCGTGATCTCGCGATCGGCTCGATCGTCGGCATCGGTGTCGACGACAAGCAGGCACCTGGCTTTCGATGCGAGAAATACGCCGCGTCCCGCTGGGTATTTCGCGGGCGTCAGATCCATGCCGACCGGCGCGCGAATGCGGCCGCGGTTTTCCCAGAACAGCTTTGTATGATCTTCCAACCCATCGCCATCGGTGTCGGTGAGCAAATGGATATTGCCGTCATAACCCAAGGTGACCAGCGCGCCATCACCGCGGTAGAGCACATTGTTGACGTTGGGCAGGTCGACCGGCAGCTCGCGCACCGCGAAGCCTGGCACGAGCATCTGCACCGCCGGTGGATTCGCGACTTGCGCGAGCGGTTTGAAGCCGGCCTGCGCGGGCGGTGCATCGACGGCGCGGCCAACCCCATATTTGGCCGTCAGGTACTTGCCGACTTCTGCTCGTTCCTGATCGGCGAGAACGCGGTCGTAGACCAGCACCTCGGCGATCTCGCCCGTGAAGAAACCTTGCGTGTGCGGCGCCTCGCCGTTGCCATAATAGCGCGCGCCGAGCGTGAGCTGGTCCATCGCAATACGGCCGGCCGTGCGATCGCGCTGACCGGCTGGCTGACCATCGACGTACAGCTTCGTGCCAGCGGTGCCGACGGCCGACGTGACGCACAGGTGGGTGATCTGCAAGAGCGGCGTGCGCGCGGCTTTCAAGTCCCGCGCGCCGCCGAAGCCGGCGCCTTCGACGTTGACGGCGTCGAATCCGTCGGTTGCCACGGGTCCTAGGTCGATTGTGATGCCCGAGACGTAATCGTTGACGCCTGCGCCGTTGGTGGCCAACAGGCCGGGAAAGCCACCGTCGCTCGAATACGGCGCCGCCACGAGGAATACGGTGAGCCCATCGAAAAAGCTCCCGAGGCGATCGTGGGCAAGATATGTCGTCACGCCGTCGAACGACGCGGTGGCGAGTTTGTCGATAGCCCGATATTTCGGTCGCGCGGCAGGTTGATCCTGGATCAAATGATTCGCGCGCCCCGAGCCATCGCGGAGAACGTCGATACCGTCGCCGTCGGCGACTGGTTTCACGCCGGCTTGCTCTCGGGCACGGTTTTGCGCGGAGAGGTCCAACCACACGACCAGGCCATCCTGCACTTTCAACGTGGGATCGACCCACGGCTCGACGGCGCCTGACGTGGCGGACCAAACACCTGTGAACATCAGCGCCATCACGGGCGCCAAGAGTCGCGGTCGCAAAGTGACGAAAAAGTCAGCAAGTTTCTCCATGAGGAATATTCTAACTGATCCCGTGCGAGGCAGTTGTTCATGTCGCCCCCATCACGCCCGCGCCGCCGCTGGCCCAATTCGGGTCGCGAAAAGATGTTCGACGAAAAAAAAGGCATGCCAAGCGGCCAGAATCGCGATTTTTGCCGACGCGGTTTCTCGACTTAGGGCCAACGGCCCGCGCCGGAAGTCATGATTATTTCTTGAACTAAAAAGAATCGCGACAAAATCCGCTGGGGGGTCGAAAAACTTTCGCTTGTGGCGACATTGGGTGGTTGGCGCCGCGGATTGGTTTAGTAATCTCGACCAACGACATGAGAAAGCAGGAGTCCGTTCCGGTGAATACCCCATAGGGTGAATGATGGGGCACCGGAAAGCGGACCGTGAACGGAATCGATTAGGAACAGAAATAGCCAGGAATAAGGACCGCTTCTGTCGTGACGGTTGCGCTTGTGCGCAACGGTTTGCGCGCGGTCTTGGATGGGCGTGCTTGTACATCGGCCAAAGTGGGCCGGTGGCGCGGCTGTCCTCATAGTGGTGTGCTTCGCCGTCGTTGCTTAGCCCGGGAGGGAATCCCTCCTGCTGAGGAACTTCGGGAGCGGCGAAGTTTCCCGCATTTTCGACAGGGAGGACCCTAGATGTACAACGAGATGTTGTTGTTGGCACTGATGTGGAACATGGCGCCGACCGACAAGCTACTGACCACGCCAGGCGTGGTGCTGATGCACCCGGTAGAGGAGCGGATCGTCGCCAAGACGAATGCCGAGCGCAAGCGTCACGGCCTGCCTCCTTTGCAGGTTGACGGCAAGCTCGTTCGCTCAGCCCGCAAGCACACGGCCTGGATGAGTCGCTCGCACACTTTGCAGCATACGAGCGCCGCGGTGGGGGAGAATATCGCGATGGGGCAGCAGTCGAGCACCGAAGCCGTGCGGTCGTGGATGAATTCCTCGGGACATCGGGCAAATATTCTCAATTCGTCGTATCGGAAGATCGGCGTCGCGGCCTATACGGCTAGCGATGGCACCGTGTTCTGGTGCCAGCAATTCTTGCGCTGATCATCGGCGTCTCACCCAGATATTTGGGAGCGCAAAGAAAAGAGCCGCGTAAGCGCGGCTCGACCAATCACGCGCGGCCGGAGCGAGCGGGCCCACGACAGGCTCGCTCCGGCCGACCTGTGCTCGCCCGAGCGCGCGAAGCGCGGGCGATGCCGGCGACACCGCACGCAGGGTGCGCCGGCTCGGGTGAATCGACTACTGCACGATCTTCAACGGGCGATTGTCGGCCACTTGCTTCCACACGGCGTTGAGCTGCGTGGAGTATTGCGCGGCCGTCTGACCGCCGGGAATGTCGAAGTACACACCATTGGTGATCGAGGCCACCTGACTCATCAGCGCCGTATCGGCCAAGGCGCCCATGCTGATCGTGACGACAGGAATATTGGCCTGAGCGGCGGCGTAGGCTTCCTGCACGACCAGGTTCTTGGCATTCGTGGTTGAGCCGGGCAGGTTTGCCACGCCGTCGGTCATCAGCACCATCATCTTGAAGGCGTTGGTGCGTGAGTTGTTCTGCAGTTGCAAACGCGCGGTCTGCATGCCGTTGTAGATGTTGGTGCCGCCGATGTAGTGGCCTGCCTGGCGTGCCGCCACGATGGTCGACAGCGAACTGTACTGAGCCGTGAGCGGACTTTCCAGCACGGCCGTGTTATCCGAATAGGTATAGATCGACAGGCCGATGCGGTCGTCTTCGTTAGCGGCCGCGATGTAGGCCATGAAGTTGGCCACCGAATCCTTCAGGGCGCTAACCGGCTGCTCATGCACGTTGCAGAGGTTCGGCGTTTGCTGATGGGTATACCGGCTGGCTTGCAAGTAGTTTAGCCACGTCATGTAGCCGTACATGTTCGCGTAGCCGGCGTTTTTTACGTAACTGTCCGACTGAACATAGCTGAAGTAATTAGCCCAACTGTCACCCGAGTAGGGGTACGAAACGTTCGTCAGGCCGAAAACTTTTTGCAATGTCGTGGCGTCCCCCTGGAATCGTTCGCCCGCGCCCGACGGGTTGCCGCTATCGTTGGTTCCTGATTTGACCCAGGCGATGCTGACCGTCTTGTTGGCGTTCGAACCGGTGCCCTTGAAGGTGCCGCTGGTGCCGCTGGACGAGAACGTCTGCGTGCTGCCGTCGGTGAATTGCAACTTGACTTGCGTAATGGACTTTGTCGAAGTGACCTGCACGCCATTGCTCTGAATCGTGGTGTTGATCTGGGCCATGTTGCCGTTGGTCGGCGTCATGCCCTGGATCGTGGCGTACTGCGGCGTGAATTGCAGGGTGCCGTAGACGGGGCTGCCGAGATCGGTATAAATCTGCTGCAAGCAGCTTTGTATATACGGCAAGCCCAACAGGTTCATGTTGTAGAACTGGCTGTCGTAGCACATCGATGCTGAGAAATCGAGCACCAACATGATGTCGCGCGGCTGGTGCATGGCCACGGCCTGCGCGCTGAGATTGACCGAGTTCTTGTTGAGCACGCGGCCGAAGAACAACGGCTCGTTGTTATCGAGTAGCGTGACACGAATGGCCGACGGCGTATTGCTGGAAACCGTGAAGGAATTGCTCGATGCGTTCCAACTGCCGTATTCGACAGTCATGTTGCCGGAATCGACCGTCCGGTTCGCCACGGTGTTCAGTGCGAGATAGTCTTGGGCGGCCGAGAGGGCAGCGTCGTTGCCGTTGACCAAGGCCTTGGCGGCGGCCAAGGCCGAAGCGTCGCACGCCCGCTGCAGTTCGGCCTGGGTCTTTGCGATGTAGCCGACATCGACGCTGAAGGCCACCATGCCCAACATGGCCACCATGAAAATGGCGGCAAGAATCGTGATCGTCCCGGGGCGTCGCATCCGAAATTTCTGAGTCCAGCGCACCGCGGCCCGCTGCAAGCTGCGCATGATCCACCTGCCTTCTCTTGAGTCGAATCTAGATGTGTTTAGGCGTCGGTGATCGACGTCGATTGGTTCTAGCTTTGGCAACTAAAACATATGTCAACTTTGTCAGGGATGGCGGCCAAATTGGCCATTTGCCGACCCGTCTGCGCGATCCGCGCGCTCACTTGTCGCTCAGGCGCCGATCGAGGATGATTTTTCGCATCATGATGTCGTCCTCACTCCTCATCTTGGGAGCCAGCAGCCGTGCCGCGGCCTTTTCAGCCCTCGCCGGCGGCTTGTCGCCTGTGTCGATCGATCTTTTCGCCGATGCCGATCTAGCGGCCCGCTGCCCCGTGAGCGTTGCGCGCGATTACCCGGCGGGCCTGGTTGCCGCGGCCCGAAACGCGACCGATGGGCCCTGGATGTATACCGGCGGCCTGGAGAATCGCCCCGATCTGGTCGAGCAGATATCGGCCCACCGCGCGTTGTATGGCAATCCAGGAGACGTGCTACGGCGGGTACGCGATCCTTGGAGCGTCCGGCACGCTTTGGTCGCGGCCGGACTCATGGTGCCTGACTTGCAACGCGCGCCACACCGACTGGAGTTCCATGGTCGATGGTTGCGAAAACCTCTGCGATCGAGCGGCGGGGGAGGCATTGGTTTCTGGACGAGCGCGGCGATCGAGCCACGCCCGCAGGACGACGGCCATTATTTCCAGCAGTACATCGAGGGGCGGGCCTGCGCGGCAATCTATTTGGCCGCCGCGCGGCACGCGCGGCTGGTAGGAACGACCGAACAGATCCTGCTGGCTAATGATGACGGTTCGCCGGGCTTTCGCTACGCCGGCTCCATTGGTCCGCTGCCGGCCGATGCCCGGCGCGATCAGGCGCTTGCGCATTTGGGGCAGGTACTGGCCGAAGAGTTTCGGCTTCGCGGGCTATTCGGCGTGGATTTCATCGACGACGGCCACGATGTCTGGCCCGTCGAGGTGAATCCTCGCTACACGGCGTCGGTGGAAGTCCTGGAACGAAGCCTTGGATTTTCAGCCGTCGGGGAGCACGTCGTGGCGTGCCGAGACGGCCAACTCCCTGGTGCAGAGGCCCTCCATCGCGGCACCACGAGATGGCAGGCAAAGCAAATCCTGTATGCCGATGGTGATGCGATGATCAGCGACGCATTCACGGCCGATGCCCTTGCTGCCAACCGAGGCGCCACGTTGCCGGCCGTGGCCGATATTCCGCGCCCTGGCACGACCGTCAAAACCGGCCAACCGGTAATGACCATCTTTGCGGGGGCCGAAACGCGCGAGGTCGCCATGGACCATCTCGCCGAGCGAGCGCTCTTCTGGCGGGAGCGGCTCGCGCTCTGTCACACGGCGCCGGCAGTACTGTCGTAAGACAGAATTGCGCGATCCGATGACGATGCTGCGGCACCCTTACGGCAGCTCGCGGACTTCAATGTCCTTGAACCACACGCGCATTTTCGGGCCGACGTGTAGTTGCAGGGCGATGATTCCGTCGGTGGCCCCTTCTTCACTCTTTTCGGTGTAATCGACTGTGGTGAAGCCGTTGAGGACCTGCGTGATGTGCGGGCCATCGGCGGTGATGACGTACTCGTTCCAATCGTCTTTCTTCACGTGCTTGGAGACTTCGTCCGCCTCGACGTTGGCCAGGATGCCGCGCCCTCCCTCCTCATAGAGGATGCCCATGAACATTTTTTCCGCGATGTCGGCCTGGTATCCCTTCACGACGTGATCGGGAAACGACTTGCTGCGGTATTGAATGCCGGAGTTGCCGTTGCGGAGCTTGAATTTGACCTTGAGGACGAAATTCTTATAGGTCTTCTCGGTGGCGAGAAAGGAGTTGTGCTGTAAGGTTGCATCGTCGGTGGTGCCGACGATGGCGCCGTCGGCAACGCTCCACAGTTTTTCGTCGCCTTTCCAGCCGCGGAGCGTGCGGCCGTCGAACAGGGGCTTGAAACCTTCTTCGGCCAGGGCCGGCGCTGCGGCGGCAAACAAAACGACGATCGCAATGAGGATAAACTGGCGGCGGGCAAACATGGTGTCACTCCGGGCGCTTTTGGCGAAATTCTGGATAATCGACGGATTGGCCCACAATCGTAACCCAAAGACTTGCGCTGGGCCACTTACACGCTTTCCAACTCGGCGGCCGTACGCCAGCGGCGGCCGGCCAACTCGGGCTGGTAATTCTCGACTCCGGCCAGCCGCGCCATCTCGATGAGGAAGCGTCGCGTCAATTCGGCGAGCACCTCTTTGTCGTTTTCGCGGCCGTAGAATTCCGAAATATCGATTGGCTTTCCGATCCGCAGTCGGGCCTTCGCGGGCAAGAAAAATGCTCCCATCGAGGTGCCGTCGTTCGGCGCACCCGTGAGGTAGCAGGGCACGACCGGCACGCGGGCCCGCAGCGCAATCAGCGCCGCCCCGGGACGGCCGGGCAAAAGCAGACGGTCCGTATCGTTGATGCGCCCTTCGGGAAACAGGCCCACCAGGTCGCCTTGCGAGGCGTAGCGAATCGCCAGTTTCGTGGCCGCGGTATCAACGCCGCGGCGATTCACGGGAATTGCCTGCATGGTTTTGAAGAACCACGACATCGCCGGGTGACTGGTATACTCCTTGGCCACCATCCAATGCACGATGCGGTTGGTGGCCAACGCGACGAACGAGGGATCGATCGGACCGAGGTGATTGCAGACGATCACCGCCCCCTGGCCCGCAGGAATGTCGAGCGTGCCCGTGACTCTGGCCCGCCAGAGAACGCGCGCCATGACATAATTGAACGGGTAAAACCAGGGGAATTGCGCGAGCGTATAGCGCGTGCGCTTGTAGACGGTGATGCACCAGGCCACGAGCGCAATCGCCACTGCGGCGATCACGAAAATGGCCAGCCAGTTTGTCGCCGTTGCTGACATCATCGATTATGGCGATGCGCGACCTGATTGCGGGCGCACCTTGACCTTCTATGAAATTCGTTGATCGACTCGCGGTCACAGGGAAGCCCTGTTCCCGCGGCGCGAGAGCCGAAGAGCGGGCGGCCGGCCTCGCGAATGTTCCCCCGCCGGTCCGCGACCGTCTCACAAACTATAACTTGCCGAGGGCAGCGGCGCAAGAACCATCGAATTCGGCGGGATCGGCCACGCCCGGCTGCCGGGAATCTTGAGGAAAACGCTCGGAAAACGCGAAAGGAGGGATGTCCATGCTGTTGGGAGTTGTGAGCGACACGCACGGACATGTCGATTACACGCGAGAAGCGGTGCGGATGCTCGAGGGTTTCGCGCCCGCCGCCGTCATCCATTGCGGAGATATCGGTTCGCCGGAGATCGTGCCCTTGTTTGCCGCCTGGCCCACGCATTTCGTGCTGGGCAACGTGGACGAAGGGGCCGACGAAATCGAGGAGGCGATCGCCGCAGCCGGCCAGACCAATCATGGAATGTTCGGCCAATTGTCACTCAGTGGCTGCCGGATCGCCTTTCTGCACGGTCATGACACCCAGCGGCTACGCGAAACGATCCGTAGTGGCGCGTGGGACCTGGTCTGCTCGGGCCATACTCACAAGCGCGATCTGCGGCGGGAAAAAAAGACCGTCGTTCTCAATCCAGGCGCACTTTATCGCGCAACGCCACACTCCTTGGCCATCGTCGATCTGGCGACGCTCGACGTGACCAGTGTGACCTTGTGAGCCGCGCGAGTCTCGTTTACCCGGCGCGGCGAGTGATCTGGCTGAACGGGACTACGTCCGGTACTTCGGCCATGCGGTAGCGGTACTGCATGACATAGGCATCCTCGGGCGTGTCCTCGTAGAAGCCACGCAAGACGGAGACGGCTCGGAAGTTTAAGGCGCGGAAGAACAGCTGTGCGTCGAGATTCGTCTCGCGAACTTCGAGCAACAGCCGGCTGCGCCGCTGCTGCGACAATTTGCCGGTCAGCTTCGCGACCATTTGCCGGCCCACGCCCTGGCGGCGATACTGCTCGGCCACGGCGAAATTCAGCACGTGCAGGCGCGTTTTGTGCAGTTCGTAGATCATGAAGCCTACGACCTGATCATCGCAATCGGCCACCATGCCGATGCAATTGCGCTGCCGCAACTGGCGCAGAAAATCGTCCTCCGACCAGGGAAACTCGAAGCTCTGTCTCTCGATCGCGAGCACTTCCGGCATATCGCGGCGAATCATCCACCGGATGTGAGCGCGGAGCTCTTGCCGTTGATCCGAACTCATTCTCGACGGCCTCCTTCCTTGTCGGCCCGATGCCGCGCGATGAAGCTTTCAAGCAGCTCGCACCCGCGGCTCAATTCCAATGAGGGGCGTAAACTAACAAATGGTCATCCGTGTGCCTAGACGAGTGATGCGCCGAGAGGAGGCGCGCGATGGGCGAGTCGGCCCCCATGCGGAAAAGACGCGTCCCCCGCGGAACACCTGTTCAGTATGCCGATGCCACTGTTTGGCTGTCGAACGTGGCTTACGCCGATGGCTCGCCGGCCGACAACTCCGGACGCTGCGGCAAACTTTTCGCAAGCATCGGCCAATAGCCGGCGCTCACGCTCGTGAGGGCTATCAGGGCTCCGATCCAGGCGGGAGTTAGCCAGATGCTGGCCGCCAGCCCCGCCGCGATCCCCGCGATGACAAATCCCGGCGCCGTTGGCGCGGCAAGCCGCGAATAAGGCGCGCGAGCCGCGACGATCGCAGCGAGGACTAGAATTAGCGCGGCCAACCAGCGCCCTAGAATTGCCGACTTTCCAGCGGACGGGAATTGGACGGTGATCTGCGGTGCGTTGCCGGCGAAGGCAAAACGCGTTGCCATGCTATCAGCGGCCGCGGTGGGTGCCTCGAATCCAGGGGCGAACTCGCGCTCGACTGTGGTCAGAGGGGGCAAGTCTGAGCTTTCCTCGATCGTCGCCGAGCCCTGGGCCCCGGTGTCGTAAATGTGCCAAGTCGTTTCCGCGAAGTCGATCCCGTCCAAAAAGGGCGCCGTCAATACGACGCTGCCGCCACCTGTCGTGGCAGGCAATTCGCTCGCGAAGATAACCTCGACCGTGTGCCGCTGGTCGCTGGCGGGAAGCTTGATGGTGCAGGTGCGGTTCGAAGTGGCAGGAGTCCGCAGACGGCCAGCGACGCGCAGTTCGAGAATGTGCATTGCGTCGGGCCAGCGGAGATGACAAATCCGCTCGCCTGGGTCATCGAGGGTGAATCTTGCTACGCCGTGATTATTGCTCCCCGCGTTGTAGAACCACTGGATTTCGGCCATCGACTGTGCCGTTCCTGAGACCGGGTCTCCGACCGCTGGCCAGGCCGCGGCATCCGCCTCGACCACGCGAAACACCTGCGCTCCACCGGGCGGAGCGCTTCTTGCCAGATCCTCGGGCAGCCGATCTGCTTGCATTGCGCGAGTTTTCCAATGCAATCGCTCGGTTCCCCACTTCGTCGGCAGCATCACGAAGACTTGATCATCCGCATCACCGGACAGCGTCGGGATAGCGAGCGGTCGATCTTTTTCCAACTCGAGCCGGCAGCGCAGCGTAAACTGGAGATCACCCGTCGCCGGCGTCTTTGGTCGAATCACGAGGCGACGAATGCTGTCGGCGCCGTTGACCACTTCGAGGGCGGCAGGAGGTGCAATTTCGAAGGGACCGGCCCAAGCCGCCGGCAAATCGATCGCGATGGAATCGACAATACCATCTTCGACGACCGCATGATAATCGAGCGCTCCGCGCGCGCCGGCGCTATCGCGGTCAAGCGTTGTCAACAACGTGGCCCGCGCGCGTGGGGTATTCGGCGAAATGCGAATCGTGGCGCTGTAATCATTCTGGCTGGCGCGCAGTACTGCGAACGTCGGCCCCGGCAATGGCGATTCGTCAGGTCGCAGGTGATTTGCTGCGAATAGCCCCTGCTGATCTGCCAGCGCGATTTGCACCGTTGGCTGGCGCTGGAGGGTGATCATGGTTTCCCACTGCGTTGCGGATTCGAGCTTGATCCGCGGCAGCGGCCACGACCCGTCGAGCGGCGCTGGCAGCCAGCCCTCGATCGAGAGTAGCTGGCGACCCGTCACCGGCCCCGAGAGAAAGACCGAGATCATACCCAATTCGTCACGTGTCCAGCGGCTGACGCGATCGATACCCTCCTGCACGAGCGAAACCCTCTCCACTTCCAGGTCGGCAGGGGCGCGGACAAGGTGTTGCAGGGTATAGCCGGAAACGTTTGGCGGAACGTCGCCGCCGGATATCTCGGCGACGAAGCGCACAAGCGCCCGGCCCTGACCGACGCTCAGCGAGAGCCGCTGTTGGGCCAAGACCGAGGAGTTACGCGGCCGTGTGGAGAGCGTCCATGGTTCGTCGGGATCGAGTTGAATCACCGATTGCGGCGGTGTGGGAGCTCCGCCCCAATGCGCCAGGAATTCGCCGACATTCATGACGGACTTGGCTTCCGGCGGCGGTACGCTGAATTCCAGGGCAGGCTCGACCGAGATGGCCAGCACCCGTTTGCCAACGTGCAACCCCTGCGGCTCGATGCGCGGTAGAGACAACTGACCGATGCCTGAACTGCCAACCAGCAGGAACGAAACGGGCACCGTCGCGTGATCCGTGACGGGGCGCGCTAACTCGACGCGCACGGTTTGCGGGTCGCCGGCGACTGGCTGCACACTGGCGACGGTCCCGGAGCGGTCGACAACCGGTAGGGCCCGCAGTCGCGGATCTACCGAAAGCCATAGTTCGGACAGAGGGGCCTTCAACCCTTTGAGATCGAGCCGCGCGTGCATGATGACCGAGGCCGGCTGCACTTGCAGCCATAGCCAGGTTTCGGCATCACCGGCGACGTTCGTGGTGCGCGGCTGGCGCGTGCGTGCCCAACGCACGGTCAAGCGGTCGGTCGCGCCGAGCTCCGCGACGAAGGTTCGGCCATCCTCCGAGAGTGCGGAGACTCCCAGGGCCGACGGAACGTCGACCGAGGAAAGATTTGCGGGAAGTTGAACAATCACGGTCGCATGCGGCACAGGCGGTATTGCCATATCGAGCGCGCCGGCGGTCGCGTCGCCGCGCTGCATGCGCAGGGAAAGGTTCAGCTGGTACATGCCCGGCTCATCGAAACGGCAATAGAATCCGTCCTCATCGATGTCCCACTCCAATTCGATTTCGCGCCCCTCGCGCGAAGCCACTGGGCCAGGCCGTACGCCCAGCAGCGGCAGTCGAAATACAACGTCGCTGCCTAACGCAAGTACGTCGTACTGTACGCGAACGTCGGTGGCTATGTAGCCCTCATTGAGGCCGTCACGGGCGAGCGATAATTGGTATCTGGCCGCGCGAATCAGCCACCCCCCGCTCTTACCCGTCGCGCGGGCGACGAGGCGTTGCAATTCGTCGTAAAGGTGCTCCGGCACCTGGTACTTGCCGTCTGTTGGCTGCTCCTGATCATCGACCGGAATAAAGACACGATAAACATCGTCGGTACTATCCTCACGAGGCGCCGTCTTGGATTCCTGTTGCCCTGCGGCGCGAGATGGCAGCAGGCCAAGTCCGGCGAGAGTCACGATCGCCAGCAGCAGGGGCAGGGCGGTCGCCAACGGTCGGGTGCTGGCTTTACTCGGGCTCGAGCTGACCTCGCGCCGTGGTGGCGGCGCTAGCCATCGCCAGGCGATCGCCGCGGCAATCCCCCACAAGCTGCCTGTGGCCAACGGTGCCCAACCTTCGGGAAAAAGCAGCGCGGCAGCCGCCGCGATGCTCAGCCAGGCCGCGAGAACGTTCCAGCGTCGCACGAAATGAAGGCAAATCGCCAGCGCCAAGACGCACGCCACGGCGCGGCCCGCGCTGCGGCTTGCTGGATAAATGATCTGCGCCACGGGCGGTGAACTTCCCTCGGCGTGAATGATGTATGGAATTGCCGCGCCCAGATCACCGGCGAGTGGTTGGGTATCCTCGATAGCCCGAGTAGGTTCTTGTCCCTGTTGTGCCCAGATCGTGGCGCTCGGGTACTCTTCGTCCTCAATCGTTCGGGTGACGATTGTTGAAAGCAGCGGCCCGCTGTCGAGCATCCCTAGCTGATCAGGCTCGATCCAGCGCAGCTCGTCGCGATGGAGCGATGCGGCTTCGCGGCTGGTCAGTAAGACGGCGTCGGGCGAAAACAATAGGGCGACGTCGTTTTGCGCCAGCAGACTGCTGGCTGGCCTGCCGGCGAGATCCGCGGCCGATGGCACGAGTTGCGATCGCGGACCAATACCCTTTGCTGCCAGTGCTGCGGCATCGATCCGCAGTACAGCGCCCGATTGCTGCGACGATTCCGCCGCAGCGGCGAGCAAGCTCGCCCAAGTCGGGGCGACGAGCGCTTGTGCTTGCGATCTTGCCAACTCTTCGAAGCGCATGGCATAGGAAGCGGCCGCGTCATCGCCCGCGAGACGCGATCCGAGAGCGCTCCAGTTCTTGGAGGAAAAGGGCGCAAAACGCAGGGTCGTTTTGCTTCGGCCCAGCGGACCGAATAGTCGCTCACTCCAGGAGAGGCCGGTGACCGCCGGTTTGGCGCTCCCCGCGGCGACTTCTCCCAAGGCGAATCCCGTCGGAAGCCAGAGGACCCAATCACTGGAGACGACAGGCATATCGATCGTCGCCACGGGTGCCGTTAACGGCATGTTTTTCAGACCCGCCATTGCCGGTCCACGATATTCGACGCTGAGCGTGACGTGGTTGGCGTCGGAGGGTAAGTCGACGCGGACCTGCGCTCCACTGGCCGATTCCGACCGACCGTCCCGCCAGAATAGCGTGATCTCGCAGCGCTCGGGAACGGTGACTGTGACGGAGCTCTGACCCGAGTTCTGCAAACGGAAGGTGCTCGTGTGCCAGGAATTGCCCGCCACGTCGTAGTGCGACTCGGTGCGTCGATGCCAAACGATGCCTGCGGTCTTGAGGCCGAGAGAGCCGTGCTGGCGGGTGACGACGATCTTGTCCGCAGGTTCCGCGCGGTTGTACTGAAACACGCCTCTCGTGCCGGGCATGCCGGGATCATCCGACACGGCCAGTGGCGTCAGGCCCGATGCTTCGACGGAAATGCTGACGTCGGCCGCGGCATCCACGGTGACTTGCGCCTGCTGCGTGACTGCATCTGGCAGATTGACGAGCCCCACCGCAATTTGATCGGCGAAGGGAGTCACACGTTCGCAATGGATTTCGAACCCGGCCGATTGCGGTCGCGCGAGAAGAATCTCCCAGGTTTCGCCCTCGTCAGACACCTCTGGGACGGCGCTTACCACCCGACGGGCCACGAGCGCCGCTTGACCCTCACCCGCGAGTTCGAATCGCGGCGGCTCCGGACGAGACGCGCTGAATCGCACCAGTACGCGCGACACGGGATCATCGTCGGGCTGGCAACGGAGCGAGCACGATTCGCTGACACCCGCCTCGTTCACTTGCGCGGTTATCGCGATCTTAGCGGCGAAGGCTGGACGCTCGTCGACGATCTTCGCGCTGAAGCGACTCGCCAGCGGATCGAAGCGGTACACGGGGTGCTTCGGAGCTTCCTGGAAGATGTTTTGCAGCGCTGTCAGGGGGACATCACCAGTGATACGAACCAGATTTTCGACCTCCGCCAGTGCGATAGCCCTTCCCGGAGCGGGCTGCAGCGATAACCACTGCTCGTCGATGTCGACATTGCGAAATCGCACGACCTCCAACTCGCCGGCCGGCCACGTTTCCCGGTTCGATGCGGCGCGATGTGCGCGGATCATGAGCTTGACGGGAGAGTCGGTCGGCAGCGGACGCGAAAAGCGAATCGTAAGCTCTGGCACCTCCTCTTCCGTATTGACGTGCCAACCATCGAGAGCGTCGCGGGGCTCGGCGTCCACCGCGTCGATCAGCCATGCGGAGCCAACGTCGGCCACGAGCGACAAACATCGCCCGCGCACGCCTTGGGCCATGGCCACGAGCTGCGCTTTGGCCAGATCATCATCAAGTTCCAGGAGCAGTCCTGTCGAAAGCCGCGTCCGAGGCTTCTCGCGCGCCAGGTCGAGTTCTACCGTGCTCGTTGCTGAGAACCACTGGATCTCGAACGACTCGCCGCGATTAGGCTCAGGCAGCGACGAGTATTTCGTCTGCCGGCAGTCGCGCGTGGCAAGACGTTGCGCCACCAGCGGCTCATGCACCAGCACCGTGCAGGTCCCTTCCTGCCAGGTGCAGTCGGCGGCGCGTATCCGTGGCAGCGGCGCCGATTTCCCCGCCGGCAAAGGCCCGATCGCTGACAGTCGCAGTGGACGATCCGAACCAGACAGGGCGTCGGGCAGGTTCAATAAGATGCGCGACGATTCTTGACCATTGGCGGCCAGCGTCGTGAAGGGGACCTCGCTTTCTCCCAGTCGAGCCAAAACCAGTTGCAAGCCAGGATCGAGAACCACTTCCAGCTGATGGACCGGTGTGGAGTGAACGTCTAGCTTCCAAACGGCCGCCAGATCCACTCCACGCGGCGACAGGTTGTAGACCGCCGACTCGCGCATCAGGACCTTGGGTTGGCCGGGAACCGCGGCCGCCTGGAGCGGAAGCCGTAGCGATAGTTCACTCGCGCCGCCGAGCAGGAGCCGATAGACATGCCGGTCGGCTTGTTCTTCGACGAGCGATGCGACGCCCGAGCCCGCCGTCGGAACGACGCCGGGAGGCACGGTCAACAGGAGCGTGGAGAGTGCCGCACGCGGCAACTCGAAACGAAAGGCAAGTTGCCCATCATTGTCATGACGACCTCGCAGCGACCACGTTCCCGTCACGGTGCCGGCGCGGTCGGCGATGAGCGTCGCCTCACCGTCTTCATCCAAGCCGAGTTCGACAGGTTGCGGCGAGTCGCTCCAGCGGGTCTTGCCCAGCGCGAGGTTCAACGGCGAAAGATTCACGGGCGCCGCGGACGAAACCGTCCGTTCAACTTCCCACGCGAACGTCCCTTGCAGGCGGTCGATGCCATCGAATTGTGCCGTGTAATCGGCCTGCTCCAGGCAGGCGGGGGCCGGACGGTCGCCGCTTTCCTCCTGTGCGGCTTTGACCAGGCGCTCGAATTCCGGACCGTCGACAGGCACGTAGCGCGCGGTACCACGCGGCCAGTCTTGCACGCGCTCGGCCGGTGCATAAACCCGGCGAAACCGTAGCGTCCCCGCCGCCGCAGCGGGCGGCTGTTCCCGCGGTGAAGATTCGCCGGGCTGCGCGCCAATGGCGCTAGCAGCCGATAGCGACACCACGGCCCAGAGAATTGACGCTGGTCCGTGACGCATCACGATTCCCCTGACGGAGCGGTCGTTTGAGGAACGCGCGGAATGGGCTCGCCGCTGCTCGACGATGCCTGCACGCGAAGATGCGTCCTCGTCGAGCCAGGCTCGTGTATGGAACTGGGGCTGGTACGAATGACCAGGGGAGCCCGTCGCCGGGCGTGCAGATATCGCTCGAGGGCGGCCGCCAAAAGGACCAGACAGGCTCCGACCGCGGCAAACTGCGCCAGCACCAGTGCCAGATCGGGGTAGAGCATGGCCACGCCCATCAGCAGTACTCCGCCGACGAACAACAGGACAGGCTTTCGGAGGATCGAGAAATTCAAAAGCAACAGACCGATCAGGAGCACGCCTCCGGCGCCGCAGGCGATGAGGGCCGTCCGGCTCGCCACGCGAATGTCGAGGCTCGTAACGGGCCCAACCGCGGCAAGCACGTAGCGGTTCGTTTGCTCGGGAAGAGGGGGACCGGCGGTCGTATGGGTCCAGCTTTCCAGATCCTCTTGTTCCACGAGCGGGCGACGCGTCCACAGTCCTCTGTCAAACTGCCACTGGAACGCGCCGCTCAAATCCGCGGGCCAGGCGATCAAATGCTCGTCGCGCGGCAGGACGATCTGCCAGTAGCTCTGTCGTACCCAGGGGCCTCCCTGCAGGCTCGGCGGCTGGAGCTGAAGCCTGCCCGTCTCAACGGAACGCGTGCCAAAGCGATAACTGACATCCAGCACGTGGTCGCCGTCCGTCGTGCCAAGGTCAATGTTCAACGAATCGCGCGTCGCAAGCTGCGGCCGGACTACGCTGCCGTCCAGGACCAATTGGGCCTCGGAGGCGATGGCGCCTGCGGGCAATTGCATCGTTACCTGAGGTCCGCCCCCGGCGAGTTCGAATACGGCGCGGTCCCAGCGCTCTCCTTCAGCCAGACGCGTCTGGATCCAAGCACGCTTCACGATGAGGGGCGCGACGGCAGGTGTCGTTTCAAGGGATACGACAAGATGTACTTCGGTATTCGGCAGAGGGCTTGTCAGCCGCAAGGCAACGGGCTGCTGCTTGTCGCGTGTCTGCGGCTCGACATTCCACCCATTCTCGCGTTGTTCGACCCTCATGTGTGCGGGCGCTATCACTGACAATTCGTTCGCGCGAAGCTCCGTCACGGCCGGCATGACCAGCGGCACGTCGATGGGCAATTCCCGGCCGGCGGCGACAGGTTCGACGTGCAGCGGATAGCGCACGGCGACGTGACAATCGCCTTGTCGCTTCTCGGGCAGCAACAGTCGAAACCGAACTGTACGTTCGACGCTTGCTTCGCGATCGTCGCGCGTCGGAGTCACCGGCTGTCCGTCCAATTCCCACGCGATGCGATCCACCGTGGCTAGCCAGCTGGGCACGTCGAACAGCAGCTCTTCAAGCGGATCGTTGGTGATCGCGTAGTTGATCACTTCTTCGACCGCGAATTCCTTTTCGTCAATCGTGAGACGGCTGGTGACATCAGCTACCACCGATCGAGATTCGACTTGCAGATCGGCGGCGAAGCGCAGCTCGTCCGTTTGTCCACGAAAGGTCAACGTGGCATTTTCGCTATCCGGCGCCGCGGGCGGGATTTGGCCGCGCACCCGCGTCAGGCCGACAAGGTCGCCTTCGCGAACCGTGAGCGAGACGTCCGCCGACGGAGTGACGCTGATCTGAGCCGGCGCGATCGCGTCGGCGCTTGCACGCGGCAATTCGAAGGCAACCCGGGTCGCGTCGGCAGAAAGGTCACGATGGCAGCGCAGGATGAGCTCGATTTCGCCAGTCGTCGGCTGTAGCAAGGGAATCCGCAGCGGCTTATCGGCCTCGACCGCGACACGATCGACGTCGAATGAGCTGCGTGGCGTGATGTCGTCAAGATCCCAGCCCGACAACGCGACTTCCATAGCAAAAGCCTTGGCGCCGCGCACCTGGTAAAGCAAACGCGCTTCGAGCCGCACCTGGCGACTATCCACATCCACGTTGTACCGTGGTTCGACCGACAGATGAGTCTTCAGCGGTGTCAGTTGGCCGGTCATCGAGAAGGGGACGCCAAAGTATTCGAACGACGCCAGGACGCCGTCACGGTCGAGTTCCGTGGGCACTTCGTCGACCTGTCGGGCGTGGCGAAGCTCCTTCCAATTCGTTTGCCAACCGTCGGCAACCCGCACCACGACGAAGCCCGACTGCCGTGCGGCCCCCACTAATTCGACGCCCGTTAATTGGAAATCTCGCTCGCCGGATTTCTCATCGAGCGGCTGATCGAGAGAAAAGCGTAGGACGGCGGGAGTCGACGCCTTGTCTCGCAGGCGGACCTCGAACAACTGCGTGCCATCCTCGCCGGCAGGAACCGCTTCGATTTGATAACTATTTTGACCGGCTCCGGTCAGTTGGACGCCGGTAGGAATCCGCAGGCGGAACGTGTCGAGCTTGCTGCCAAAGGTGCGCACCGTTAACTGAACGTCCGTGTGAATTCCTGCCGGATCTATGCGCGTGGTCAGGATGCCGGACGCGTCAAGCGGAGTAACGGCCTCGGCGGCCGCGTTCTCCTTGTGCCATGCGATGGCGAAATCGCGCTCCATGCCCAGCACTTTGAACTCGGTGCCGTTCTTCGTCGCCGTAGTCCTGTCGAGGATCCCGCCGCCGTCGCGCACCGTGGCAGCCGCATTGGCCTCAGGCACGATAAGAGTCAACTCGGATACGGCCGCTCGCGGTAATCCCAGCTTCAATTCCGTCCGTTCGGCCAATTTCATCAGCGGTACGGCTATTTCGAGCGTCAGGCGATGCGGTTCGTCTCCATCGCCACGCAGCCAAAGAACGTGCTCCTTGGCGGCCTGATCGAATTCGACGCGCGACTCGCCGGGGCCCTGGTAGCGCGGCTTGGCACGCAGGACCGCTTCGCCCAGACGCAGGGGAATACGTGCCCAGCCGGGTTGGTTGACGCCGAGAGTCAGCTCGATCGACAGATCGGCGTGCCGGTCACCGGCCTGGCCGCGTGCGACAAGCCGGTCGAGCTGATAGCGGGGCGGTTGCTGGCCGAGCCCTAACTGGGCCCGCTGGTTCATGAAGCGTTCGAAGTCCTCCAGGGTGAAGCCGAGGACCGCTTGGAGAAGCCCACCATCTTTATTTCGCAGAAAGAGGACGGGGGGCTGAGCTTCCTTGACGCCCCCTTCGGCCGCTTGGGGGGCAGTTTCGCTGGCGGCCGCCCGGCGCGGCGTATCCTGCGGTTGCGCGGCCGAGGATTGCTGAGCAAGCCCCGCGGCCAGCAAGCAGCCCCCGAGCGCAATGGTTCGGATCCAAGGGATTAGCAAGACGAAGCTTTCCTACAGCAGCGCAGCCGACTGAAGTCAGTAACTGCCCGTTACCGCCGGCCACGACCAGAAGGGATTATGTCGAAGACTGCTGTTCGTATCTGGTTTAGTGTACCTAGCCGCGGGAGCAGCTTGAAGCAAAGAATCGCTAGGCGTAACTCCTTTTGGGGTAAAGACCTGTCCGGCCGCAAAAAGGAGGGACTATTTCCCTGGCCCTGCCGTGGCTAGCACCTGGCAAAGCTCGCGATGCAATTGCCGGGTTGCGGCCGCAACGAAGCTGGCCTCCAGGACGTTGAAATCGCCCCCGCCGGGCCCAGTCAGGATTCCCCCGGCCTCGCGGACGATGAGCGCTCCGGCGGCTACGTCCCACGGTTTGGTGTCGTAGGACCAGAACGCGTCGAAACGCCCAGCCGCGACAGAGCACAGATTCAAAGCCGACGAGCCCGTGCGCCGGGTGGCCCGGCACCTGGGAAGAACCTCCAGGAATCGTTGGACTTCGGTCGCATTCCTGTTCGCCCGCGGTGGAAAGCTCGTAGCGACAACGGCTTGCGAGAGATCCGTCGTGCGGCTGGCTTTGAGCGGCTCGCGATTCAAAAAGGCTCCCTCGCCCGCCGCCGCCAGGTAACAAGCGTCGTAAACCGGAGCGTATACGACCCCCACGACGAGCTTGCCATTCTGCTCAAGACCGATCGAAACGGCATATTCGGGAATGCCGTGTACGAAATTGGTCGTGCCGTCCAGGGGATCAACGATCCATCGCAAGCCGTCGGGGCCTGGCGGGATCGATTCATTCTCTTCACCGAGAAACCCGTGGCCGGGAAACTCGGCCAGGATTGTGTCGCGGATCGTGCGCTGCGAGGCGACATCGGCCTCGGTGACGAGGTCGGCTGGTTTCTTTTCTCGGGCTTCGACTCGACCGGCGTGTTCCCGTAACACCTGCCCGCCAGCGCGGGCGGCGCGCTCGCAGATCTTTCCGAACTCAGCAATTAAGGCCATTTTGTGGGTCCAAAAATCCTGTCCGTGGATACGGTCGGATTATAGGTGGGGGCTCTTTGCAGACCAACCGGCGGCGGGGCTGGGTTGGTCCGGGGTGCCCACATCCTTCCCCCCGCAACGGTCACATCTTTAGCCGACGAATAAATTTCAAACAAAAGTGTGGACAGCCGGCGCCAAGTTGGTAATATCAGGGCGGCTGAGATGAGGACGTTCGATCGAAGGCACGTCAGTCGTCAGGCCAGTGCGGTTCATCGTGTGAATTCATTATAATAGCGTTCGTATTCGACGGCCTCTTCTCTGTTCCGGCCCCGCCGTTCCGCCTCGCAGCGAGCGGCGGGGTTTTTTTATTTTCACGCCAACGTGACACGATCTGAAGTTTGGCGTCTCGAAGGGGCAATCGCCCATCTCTCGCTCAGTGGCCTCGCGGCGGCCATCGATCTTGCGCGTCCGGGGTTGGGGCTGCACGCACTGCAATGGCGCGGCGCGCCGCTTGCTTCTACGCAGTTGTTGGCGGTTCGATTCCTCGGCGCTCTGGAATCCGAAGAGTTGGTCATCGCCGATTCGTTCGTGCGCGGGCCTGATCTGGTCGTCACGTACGCGCAGACGCCCGCGCGGCCTGTGCGGTTGCAAGTTTATTGGCGCGCGCTGGAAGAGGAGTTTGCAGGACAGAGCGCGGTCGGAGTTGATTTGCAAGTGTCGGTGCAAACAAACTTGCTCGCGTCGCGCCCTGCGCTAACGATGTGCAGTCGCACGCCGTGCGAGACACCCTGGAGCATTGAGAAGGCGCGAGATCATACGGTTTGCTTTCGGTGCGTGCTCGCAGGCCCTACGTACGTCGAGATAGTGCATCCGTCGGATGTAGAACAGGAAGAGCTGTCCAAGGAATGCGACGCGTGGGTCGTGTCACACGAGCTGTTCGCAAGCTCTCTGGAGAAGGGCGTCATTCTGCGGGCTCGTGCTCGCGGGCTGTTCGTCGCGGACGCCACTGAAGGCTCGCTGGTTTCGTCGATGTGCGACCGCTTTTTGTCGGCACCGCTGCCGCTCACGACCTGAGTACGAAGCGGTACCTGCCGGCCTGGATTTCGTCTTGGCCGACTTGGGCCGATTGACCATTGCTGCGGCGCGCCCTATCGTTGTTCGCAGCGGCCTTAGCCCCGGCCACGACCGAATTTGGGAGTTTTTCGATGCTTCGCACCTTGAGCACGATAATAGCCTGCCTCGTCGCCACTGCTGCCTCGGCTGGTGAATTCAATGGCGTGTTGAACATCGGCGATTCCGCCCCGGCCTGGACTGACTTGCCCGGCACGGATGGAAAATCGCATTCCCTGGCAGATTTAAAGGACAAGAAGACCGTGGTCGTTGTCTTTACTTGTAATAGTTGTCCGGTCGCCCGCGATTACGAAGACCGCATCATGGCACTCGCGAAACAAAATCCTCAGGATGTGGCCGTGGTGGCCATCAACGTGAACCGCGGTGCCGAGGACTCGTTGGCGAAGATGACCGAGCGCGCCCAGGAGCGTGGGTTCCCGTACCTGTACCTGGCCGACGAAACTCAGAACATCGGCCGCGCTTATGGTGCGAGCGCCACGCCCGATTTTTTCGTGCTGTCGCCGGATCGCAAGATCGTCTACATGGGTTCGCTCGACGACAATAACGACGCGGCGTCGGCCAAGGTCAACTACGTCGCCGATGCGGTGCGGGCCGCGCTCGCCGGCACCAAGGCGGCGACCGGCGAGACGTTCGCCCGCGGTTGTGGCATTCGCTACGCGCGGCAGCGCAGTAAGTAGTTGCCGTCTTTCGGGCCGGGACGTTTGACAGGTCAAACGCGGTGTGTGACATCCGTCATGAGCACAATTTACGACATTCCTCTCACCACGATCGATGGCCAGGCAGAATCGCTGACGGGCTACCGTGGCCAGGTGCTGCTGATCGTCAATGTTGCCAGTCGCTGCAGTTTTACGCCGCAATACGCCGGGCTCGAAGCGCTCTATCGCCGCCATAAGGATCAGGGGTTCGCGGTGCTCGGTTTTCCCTGTGACCAGTTCTTGCATCAGGAACCAGGCAGCGAGGCCGAGATTCAGGGCTTTTGCTCAAGCACCTACGACGTGACGTTCCCGATGTTCGCCAAAGTGAAAGTCAACGGTCCGCAGGCCCATCCACTTTATCAATACCTGAAAAGAGCGAAGCGTGGCCTGCTGGGCACCCAAAGCATCAAGTGGAACTTCGGCAAGTTCCTGATCGATCGGGCCGGCAATGTCGTGCGGCGGTATTCGATGTTCGCGACACCTGAGCGCGTCGAGCACGACGTGGCTGCCCTGCTATGAGGCGGTCGCCGTTTCGCTCACCGCCTCGCAGACCAATTCGAAAAGCCGATCGACCTCGCGGCGCGTTTCCTCATCAAGGCGAAAGGCGACGGGTCCACGGACGACCGTGTTCTTGAAAATCCCTTGCTTGACGAGCAGGTATTTCTCCACGGCCAAGAACCCGTCGAGGCCGGTTTGCAACTGCACGAGCGCGCCGATCGGCAGCGACAGCCGATAAATGTTCGATTCCTTACCGCGCACCAGGGCTTGCCAGAGCGCGACCATGGCGCGGATCAATTCCGCGCCCGGCATGGTGCCCACGATGCCGCGGTGATAGCTGTCGACCAGGGCCACACCGCCGCTTCCCTCAAAGACGCGCGCCCGGCCGTGCGTGGCTTCGCGTAGCGCCGTCAGATTGGGGCCCAGCGGCGCGGCCTCGGGCTTGAACATCACCCGCTCGGGCCCGAATTCGTCGAATAACTGGGCCTGTGTGACGATGGGCAATGGGCGACCGACATAGCCACTGGCATCCTGCACGATGACGGGAATCTGCACGGCGCGCAGCAAGGCGCGGTAGTACTCGAGCAGCTCATCGGTGAGCGCGGCCGTGGCAATTGGCGGAATCGCCATAAGCGCCGTGGCGCCGCACTGCTCGGCATGCCGGGCAAGCGCAGTTGCCGCGTGCCGGCTTTCGGCCCCAACGCTGATGACGGCCGCCCCGCGTCCGGCCGCGGCCTGGCAGACGTGCTCGGCCATTTGCCGGCGCTCGATTGTCGAGAGCCGCAAAGTTTCCGAAACCATGGCCATGACGACGCCGCTGGCCCCGGCCGTTAGCAGCCAGTCGATTTCACGGTGCAGGGTGTCAAAATCGATCGACTCGTCCTCGAAATAGGGCGTCTGCACGACGGGCAGCACGCCGGACAATTTCGCGGTGTCACTCATGCTTCCTCGCTTGTGGTGAAATCGCGTGGTAACCGCGCGCAGGCCATTCAAATCCGGTTGACGATCCTTCACAATAGCCGCAATCGCCAACCCTACAAACAACCAACACCGAGGGTTCCTGACGCCGCATGCGACTCATTTTCGACTCCCACCTCGATCTTGCCTGGAACGCGCTGGCTTATAACCGCGATCAGACGGAAACGGTCGACGAGATCAACGCCCGAGAGCAAGGCATGGATCCCGCCGGCGGCCGCGGCCATGCCACGACCAGCCTGCCCGAGATGCGCAGCGGACGCGTGGCCGTCTGCCTGGGCACGCTTTTGGCCCGGGCCAAGCGTCACGTGCAGCCGGCGGCCGGGCATCGGCGCATCGATCTCGATTACGGCACGCAATCGATCGCCTACGCGATCGCGCAGGGGCAACTCGCCTATTATCGGTTGCTCGAAGCGCAGGGCGAAATGCAAATGATCGGCACGCGGCGCGAGCTCGACGCGCATTGGAAGCGGTGGGAAGCCGATCCCACGGCCCGATTGCCGATCGGCAATATCCTGGCCATGGAAGGGGCCGACCCGATCGTCGATCCGGCGCAGGTCGACGAGTGGTTCGCCGCCGGCTTGCGGAGCGTCATGCTCTCGCACTATGGGCCAAGCCATTATTCCGTGGGCACCGGCGACAATGGTCCGCTTACGCCGCGCGGCATCGCCATGCTGAAAGAATTCGAGCGGGTCGGCATGATCCTCGATGTGACGCACCTGTCGGATCAGAGCTTCTTCCAGGCACTGGACCACTTTGCCGGCCCGGTGATGGCCAGCCACAACAATTGCCGCGCCCTGGTGCCGGGCGATCGTCAGTTTTCCGACGAGCAATTGCGGCTAATCATCGAGCGCGGCGCGGTGATCGGCGTGGTGTGCGACGCCTGGATGCTCACGCCGGGCTGGAAAATCGGCGTCACGCGCCCTGAACGGCTGACGACGGCGGCGCTGGCCGATCAAATCGACCATATTTGCCAGCTGGCGGGCAATGCCGAACACGCCGCGATCGGTAGCGACCTGGATGGCGGGTTCGGCACCGAGCAAACGCCCGGCGACCTGCGAACGATCGCGGATTTGCAAAAGCTCGCGCCGCTCCTGACCGAGCGTGGATTTTCCGACAGCGATATCAACGGGATCTTTCACGGCAACTGGTTGCGGTTCTTCCGCCGCTGGCTGCCCGCATAGCAGAAGAGCAGAGGCGCGCCGATGCTGGCACGACTCTATCGCACGATGCCCGTCGCGACGCTAAAACCCCCGAAGCCGATGTTGCCGAGCGACGTATCAACGGGTGTGTTGTCGATCGTGCCGGCGTTCAGCCACAATTGTCCTTCGAAGCCGCCGCGCACGAAGAATTGCCCACCGCGCTTCAGCGGCTTTTGCCATTGCGGGCCGGTGGCAATTTCGAGGATGCCGAGCGTGTCGCCGCTAAGCTTGAAATTGGCGCCCGCAAACGTCGGAATGACGATGTCCGTTCCGGCCTGGAAGTTGTAGCTACGGTCGCCGAAGAGGATCGAGCCGCGCGTGTTCGTGTACCAGCTAAACTGCTTGGAATTGAAAAGCGAACGATTCAGGTTGACGCCGCCGGTCAGACCGATGCCGTTGAAGGCCTGGCTTAGCTGATAATTCGCCAGCGTTCCCAGGATGTTGAACGTTTCGGACTGGCGAATCTCGCCGTAGCGAAAGCCGCCGAAGAACAACATGCGCCAACGGCGGTAATCGACCTGCTGGGTCGCTTCCCAGTCGAACGTGCGGAAGCGCATGGCGCCGCCGAACGTTGTCAATCCAATCGGGTCAAGGAACTCGGTGTCCGAGCTGTGGCGGAATTCCCAGTATTGAACGCGGAAGCCCAGCCCGGATCGCGTGACGTACCCAAGCCAGAACCGCGGGGCGGTATCGAATTGGAAACTATTGTGGACGTTGAAATTAACGATCGCCGTGGGGGGGAGTATTCCCACTTGCGCGAGGACACTGGCCGATGCGCCGGGCAGGTCGCCGTTGGTGGCCGTCGGGTGTAAGAACAACAGCTCGCTGCCGAAGACCACGCCGCATTGCCGGCAGCCGGTGTTGAGAAAATCCTGGCCCACCAGAGCCGGCCGGCAATTCCACGCGGGGAGCTTCCAGCCGGGCAAACAGCCGCCGGCAGTCTGTTCTTCACCTTGCGCGTCCGGGGGCAGCGCGGGCACGTCGTAGGTCGACGTCAGCCGGGCCTGGGCAGGTCGCTGCATGCTAGCAACCTGCTGCTCCAGCTCGGTCAAACGCCGCTGAATGTCGCTCTCGGGTGCGTCCTGCGCACGTCCTGTCGCTGTGGGAAACAGGCACGACACGACTGCCAAAAAACAAAAGCGCGCGGCGCGAGACTGCATTGACCGAGGCTCCTCCGTGAGCGATTGCGCGTGGCGGTATGGCGCCACACGGGGGACTGAATCCATTCCATCGGGGAATCGGCCATTGCCTTTGCAAGGTTGCGACGTACGGACTCGCACCGCACGGCCCTCACGTCCGTCATCCTTTCCGAGTTCGGCAAATGCGATCCTTTCGTCGGACGCGCAATAAAAGGGCAGAACGAATGCAAAGTCGCCCTGCACGTTCGCGGGTTTTTCAGCACGTCGAAACCACTGCGCAGCAGGGCGCTGGCATTTTCTCGCCGAATCCCTTAGCTTGAACCGCACGAGGCGCGGGCGACTGGCCGGCAAGATTTGCGGCTTGTAAGGTCCGTAGCGCTCGGGGTGACCGCGACGGGAGTCGCGATCGGTACGGTGCCGCGGAGTCGTCCGCGGCGTTTGACGGAGCATTCCTCTCGGCACGGATGGTTATGGAGAGCATTCTTTCGCTGGCGCTCTTGTTCGTCGGCCTGATCTTGGGGGCGGCAGTCGCCTGGTTTGTCGCCCGCTTGCGCACGAGCCATGCGCAGCTACTGGCGCGCGGCGCGGCCGATGCCGAAATCGCCTCGCTTACTGAACGAGCGCGACAGCGCGAACAGTCGATCGACGAGCTGCGCCGGACGGCCGCCGAGCGCGAACAAGAATTGAACGCAACGCGCGGGCTGGTCGGTCAATGGCAAAACAAGTGTACGCAGCTCACGACACTGCTTGAGGAAGAACGCCGTCAGACGCGTGAGAAGTTGGCGCTGGTGGACGATGCCCAGCGCAAGCTGACCGAATCGTTCAAGGCGCTATCGGCCGAGGCACTGCGGAGCAACAACCAGTCGTTTCTCGACCTCGCGCGCACCAGCCTGGAAAAATTTCAGGAGTCGGCGAAGGGAGACCTCGAGAAGCGCCAGCAAGCAATCGTCGAGCTGGTGAAACCGGTCCGCGAATCGCTCGATAAAGTCGACGGCAAAATCCAGGAGTTGGAAAAGGCACGCGAGGGGGCGTATCAGGGGCTGACCGAGCAGGTGAAATCGCTCTTCGACTCGCAAAAGGACCTGCGCAGCGAGACGGCGAACCTGGTCAAAGCACTGCGGGCGCCGGTCGTGCGTGGCCGCTGGGGTGAGATTCAACTGCGCCGCGTGGTGGAAATCGCCGGCATGCTCGACCATTGCGATTTTTACGAGCAGCAGTCGACCGAGGGAGAAACAGGACGCTTGCGTCCCGACCTTGTCGTGCGCCTGCCGGGCGGAAAGTCGATTGTCGTCGATTCGAAGACGCCGCTAGCGGCCTATTTGGAAGCTGTCGACGCCGCGGACGACGACTTGCGCAAGACACGCTTGCAGGATCACGCACGACAGGTGCGTCAGCATCTGAACGATCTGGGCAAGAAGTCGTACTTCGAGCAATTTGACCATGCCCCCGAGTTTGTCGTGCTGTTCCTGCCGGGCGAGGCGTTCTTTAGTGCTGCGCTCGAGCACGATCCGGCCCTGATCGAGGTGGGCGTCGAGCAGCGTGTGATCATTGCTACGCCCACGACCTTGATATCACTGCTGCGCGCCGTGTTCTACGGTTGGCGGCAGGAGCGGCTGGCCGACAATGCGCGGCAGATCAGCCAACTGGGCGCCGAGCTTTACAAGCGCGTGTCGGATATGGCGGGGCATCTGACGAAGCTGGGCAAGAATCTTGGCGCCGCGGCCAAGTCCTATAATGAAGCGATCGGCTCCTTGGAAACGCGCGTGCTGGTGACGACGCGCAAGTTTCGCGACCTGCAAGCAGCCGCGGGCGCCGACGATTTGGACGTGCTGGCTCCCATCGAAGTCGCCACCCGATCGCCGCAGGCCCCCGAGCTGTGCGGCGATGACGATTCGGTCATTCTCTCCCTGCCCCGGGCCGACAGGGTCGATGCGGCACACGCCACTTCTGATGTCGCCAGCAGCAGTGGCAAAAGACCGCTGCCGGCTGCCGAAGAGCGCCGCTAGCCGCGGTAACTCAATTGCGGCGAGGGATGGCCGGGGCATGCTTATGCGCTTCGCTAAAAAGCATGGTACCCCTGCGCAGCTAGCACTGCGGGCATTCATCCAACCCCCGGCGTTTTCATGCGCCGCGGTAATCTCGGGGGCGCTGGCGGCGGGCGAAAGGCGCCCGCAAAGTTTGTGCAGTTTCTTCGATCGCTGATTCCCCGGCCAGTTTCGCGCTGAGTTTGCGGATTATAACGGAAAGTCTCAACCGGCAACTTATGCCATGACGATGGACCATACCGCATCTGACGATTGTGACGGTCAGTGGACCGTCCATTGGTTCGAGGGGGGGTCCGAGTGTGAAGGCAATCCAGCTTGTCACCATGTTGCTGCGCCCCCGGCCTGCCACGGCCGGGCCGCAAACCGCCGAAGAACATCGCGGCCACGATGCGCGCCCGGCATTGCTACGCCTGGTCGTGTTTTCACTGGCCATGGCGCTGTGCTCGGTTTTCACGACTGCGGCGCGCGGGCAAACAATCGTCACCGATACGGGCGCTCCCACGTCGAGTTTCATGGCGCCTTTGAGCATGCCGGGGCTGCAACCGTTCTGGCTCGGCTACGTCGGCGCCGACCGCGGCCTCGGTTTCCAGGGGCAGTACTTCTCGGCCGGCGGATTATTTCCGATCACGACCGACATGATGGACGGAACGTGGTTCGTCGACGGCCGAGCGCACGTCAGCACCAACTACGGAAACTTCTTCAGCAACATAGGCATCGGCCGGCGGCAATACGTCGATTTCTTGAATTCAATCGCCGGCATCAGCGGCTGGTACGATTACGACGGCGACGCTTATCAGAATTACGGCTTCCGCTACAACCAGTTGGGCGTCAGTGCGGAATTGTTCAATCCAGTTTGCGATTTCCGCTTCAACGGCTACTTCCCGATCGGCAACACCGCCCACGTGCTCAATCAGTTCCAGCAGAATTACCTGCTGTACGTGAACGGCATCGACACCGCCTTGCAAGGGGCCGACACCAAGTTCAGCGTGCGGCCGGCGATTCTCGGCCCGCTGAATGGCTATATCGATCTGGGCGGCTATTGGTTCCACTCACCGGCCGTTCAAGGCTTCGGTGGTTTCTCGACCGGCTTCGGCGTTCAGCCGCTGCCGGGTTTGGCCGTCAACATGGAAGTCAACCATGACGAAGTGTTCGGCACCACCGGATTCGTCCGCGTGGCCTTCGGCTTGCGTGGCTCGCCGGGCAACACCCGGCTCGGCACACGCCTGTTGGAGCCGACCCGCCGTAACGATCACATCGTGCGCTTTAATCAGCAGCCCGAGATCGCTACGAATCCCAATACCGGCACGGCTTACAACGTGATCCACGTCGACAATGCGGCCGCGGCAGGGGGTAACGGCACCGCTGAGCATCCGTTTAATACGCTATCCGCGGCGCAAGCCGCCTCGGCCGTCAACGACATTATCTACGTGCACCGCGGCAACGGCACGACGGCCGGTTACGACACGGGCATCGTGCTGAAGAACAACCAGATGTTGCTCGGCAGCGGGAACAGCTACGTCATCCAGACGACCGAGGTCGGGCCGTTCCTGCTCAAAGCGATTAGTCAGTCCGGACCGGATATCTCGAATCCGAATGGCGCCGGCATCACGCTGGCCAACAACGACCGCGTGGGCGGCATCACGATCAGCACGGCCGACGTCGGCATCCTCGGCAATAATTTCACGAATACGATTCTCGAGCAGAACACCGTCTTCGGCGGTTTGATCGATGGGATTCAGCTCAATAACGCCGCCGGCACGATCGACATCTTCAACAACTCGATCCAGCAAAACGCTCAGGACGGTATCCACTTAGTCGGCGGAACAGCGACCTTTGACGTCGCCGGAAATACCGTCGACAGCAACGTCCGCAATGGCATCTTCTTCGATAACGCCCACGGCACGGCGACGGTCGACGACAACACGCTGGGCTCAAACGGCCGCGGCAACTGGGGCGGCGTGCAAATTGCCCAGACGTCAGGCGAGATGGACGCCGAGATCAAGAACAACACGATTCAGTACAACACCGAAGGCATCTATATCAACGCCGCCGGCACCGGTACCGTGGTTAACGCGAATATCCACGACAATCCGCAGATCTCGCATCAGCAGGGCGACGGCATCCAGATTTCGTCGATCACCGGAGCTACGGCCGACTTCAACATCCACAATAACCCGAACATAAGCTTCAACGGTTTCCCGGAGGGAATCGGCGTGGGACGCACCACGGCCGGCGGCGCAGGCATCCGCCTATACACGTCTGACGCTGTCATGGGTGGCATCATTGCCAACAATAGTATCGTCGGCAACGCCGGCACCGGCGAGATACCTATCTCTGAGGCTTCCGGTATTCACGGTCTGTTCTCGGGAGATAGCGTTACGTCGTTCATCATTACCAATAACATCGTCGATGGCCAGGGGACTTACCCTGCCAACAACTCGCCCGCCGGCGAAGGTGTTTGGTTGGATTACGAGGTCACGAATTCCATCGTGCAGAACGTCCTCGTTACGAACAACCAGATTATCAACAGCAGGGCAGAAGGATTCTGTTTGACCACGGGCTTCTTCAATACCAGCCCCGGTCCGGTCACGGCCGTCGTCGATGCGACATTTGACAACAACATCTTCGCAAACAACTTCTTCTCCGGCGTGCGCATCAAGGAATTCGGTATCGGTTCGATGCGCGTGACGTTTACCAACAACCACATCACGAACAACGTCAGCCCGAACAGCCCCAATCAAGGATCACCGATCTTCGGCAACGACGCAGGCTTGTCGATCGATCTCGAACACGGCAGTCTCTCCGGCTTTATCTCGAACAATGTCATCGATGCCAACGGCTTGACGCCGAATTCCTTGGGCGGAACGCCACGCGCGACCAATATCAGCGGCATTGCCGCCACCGTAAACAACGACGCCCGGATGGGTTTGCAAATCACGGGCAACGAGATCGATGGCAACCAACAGTTCGGCATCAGCCTGACGGACAACAACATATCGAACCCGGGCCCGACCGGATCGGCAACGATGGGCGTGATCATTCGCGACAACATGCTCATGGAAAATGGCGGCAACGCGGGCGTTCAGGCGCTGACGCCGAACATCGGCGTCCCGCCGGGGCCGAACGTTTCGCTGCTCGCCATCGAACTTACGCACAACGAATCGTCGCAGCAGTACCTGTTCGTGAATCAGCAAGGGGTCACGCCCAATACGGCCAAAATCAACTATGCCGATGGTGGCTTGAACACCGGAACCATTCGCACGACGGGAAGCGTCGGTACCGTAACGGCCGTTACGGTTCCGGCCGCCGATCTCCTGATCGCTCCGCTATTACTGTTCCCGTAAGTGGCAGGACGGCGGCGTTTGATCGGCGACCGTGATAAGCGAGCGACTTATTCAGCGTCGTGCAGGCTGCTCGAAATTTGTCCGCACGGCCTCGGGGACAGACGGCCTCGGACCGGTGGAACCGCCGGGCCGATTGCCTCCGGATGGCGACAGCTTGCCGCGAACCAGCGCCACGATCGAATCGGCGTTTCGCGTCAGATCGCTTTTTTCGCCTGCCGCCGCGCGATGCTGCGCGGCGCCTCGCTCGGCCAGCGGCAGAGCCTCCGCATAGCGCCCCTGATTGCCGTACAGGATGGCCAGGCGGACCAGGGATTCGGCCGTTTCCGGATGCTTGTCGCCGAACTGGCCGGTAACGATGGCCAGATCGGCGCGGAGAATCGTTTCGGCTTCTTGGTAGTCGCGCTGGGCCATGCGCGCGAGGCCTAACGCCACGCGTGCCCGCCTCGTCGCCGCATGCGCCGGGCCCGCGTTCTTTTCCAAACTGGCGAGGGCCTCGCGCAGGGGGGCCTCGGCTTGCGCGTAATCGCCAGCCGCGTACCACGCGCGACCGAGATTCAAGCATGCTTCGCCAACCAGCGGATGGTCATCTCCCAAAGCCTGGCGCCATACATCGGCGGCACGCGAGAAGTGTTCGGCGGCCTGCTGATAATCGCCGGTCTCCAGATAGAACAGGGCCAGATTGTTGAGTTGACCGGCGTATTCCGCGTGCGACTCGCCCCACACCTTCTCGGCAGCGGCAACGGACTGACGCAAAAGCGGCGCCGCTTCCTGCGGGCGACCCGCGGCCAGTAATACGCGCCCCAGGGCACTGGCGGTCGCGATCGTCTCGGGATGCTCGGGTGTGAACGCCCGTTCGCGGATTGCGAGCGCCTGGCGGAACAATTTCTCGGCTTCTACCACATCTCCTACGGCCTGCCGCCAGCGTGCTTCCTGATCCAAAAGATTGGCAACGCCATAGGTGTCAGCGCCCCAGATCTTTGTCGCCATAGTGCGCGCTTGAACGATTGCCGTTAGGGCCTCGTCGCGCTTCCCTTCGGCCCACAGATCGTTGGCGGCGCGCGTTCGGTTTTCCGCAGCTTCGTTGGCCGCGCGCTGCGCAGGCGAGAATCGGGCCAGGCTTTCCTCGCGCCCCAATGCCAGTTGCGCGCTGCGCACCTGCCACGATTCCTGGCCGTAGGTCTCGGTAAACAACTGGAGCATTTCGCGCCGCGCTGCGACGGCCTGCGCGTCGTAGCCGCGGCGGCGGTGCCCCTCGATTTCGCGCGCCAGCTGGGCGGCACGCCGGTCGGCTTCGTTAACACGATCAGAGCGCTCGGCCGGCTGTTGTTCACCAGCTTGGCCGAGACGATCACTTCCGATCTCCGCGGATTGCGCGGCGGCATCGGCGGTCGTTTGCGGCGACGTGCGCGAGCAACCGCCAAATACCAAAACCATGCACGCGACGATGCAGTGCGATAGATAACGAGCCATCGATCGGGACCCCGGAAAGGGCGTGGGATGAGGCTGAGGATTAGAGCAAATGCGGGGCCTGGCGAGAATGTCATTTCCGCCCTGTTTGACGCTACCGCTCGTCGATTTCTGTGGGTACGTCGGAGCCTGAGCGAGCCGCGACCCCTGCGATCAGCAAAGGGTTTGTCAATGGGCGATGTCGACGCGGTTTCGGACAGGCGGCCGGTTGCTGCTATCCAGGCCGAGAGTTTTCCTTGGCGTCCGACCGTCACGCGCCCGGCGCCTGCACGAGATCTTCCAACTCCTGATCGCGCGAGGATCCGGGGTTTTCACTCCATGCGAACAGAACTGGCCCGCGACCCCATCACGACGCGCCGGATGGCCAGGTGGCGTAGAGCGCACGCGTGGTGAGCCGGCGAGTCGTTTGCCGGACGGCGATTAAGTGCTTGTAAGGATTGCGACCGATTTCGTCGCTTCATGCTCGCGACGGCTTGCGACGCTGTAATGCTGTCGAAGAAGTAACCGCGATGCGCGTCATGAAACCCATGACTTTTGCCGACGCGTGGGGTTAATTACATCAAGGGGCTCGCGCGAGCCTGCCCGATGCCAGAGGTCACACAGTTGAAGGGGAGCACGAAGATGAAAATGAACAATGTGTCCGCATTGATCGCGGCAGTGACTTTGGTAGCAGCGACTTCGGTAGGTGCCAGTGCGTCCCACGCGCAAGTGCATCACAACATGCACACCGCCAATCAGGCGTTCGCCGGTGGCATGCCGCAGGGCATGAACGGTGTTCCCATGAACTACGCACACATGACGGGGGGCAACGGATTCCAACATGCCTATCGTTACGGTAGTCCGCCATTTAGCGGAGCCGCAGGTGGGCAGGCGGTGGCTCCGAACAACAATGCGCAGTTCTTGCCTGTCACCCCGCACCACAACTTCACGCAGGGCACAGGACACGGCCTGGTTAACTCCGGTGCGCTCATACCAAGCACGCCTGTCGTCGGATCGAATGCCTCGGCGCTGGCGACGGTGCGGCAGGAAGTTCGCACTGACAAGATGGCGGTTCGCAACGATATGGCCACGGGCAACAACGGGCGTTTGGCCCAGGACGAGGCCCGCTTGCAAGCCGACCGACGCTTGGAACGGCAACTCGAGGGCCAAGGCGCCGGCGCATGGAATACGGGGGCCGGCGTTCGAAGCTCGGCCATCGGCGGGTTCAATCAGAACCGGCTGCCTTTCGTTCAAACGAGCGGCGCATCTGGCGCGAACGTTCTTACCGCGCGTGATCTTCGCCGGCAGAATTACGCCGCCCTGCACGCCAATTACAAGAACCGCAACACGCCCACGGACCTCGTGAAGGTGCATTCGCAGAACACCGACCGCGTCGAGACCGGTGGAATGCAACGTGCTCACACGAATGCCCACTGATCCGCAAGCACTCCGGCCGAAGTGAAACTTTGGTCGGCGTCCCGGAAGTTTCGACCGCTCCTGTTTTTTCACTACTTGCGACGCCGCGCCGGTCGACTCACAATACGAATTCCCTCGGCAGGGGCGCCTTGTGAGGGGCCGGCGATTCTTTCCCTTTAATCCGAGTCGGGGCGGCGCGGCGGATGCTCGCAAAACTGCGAACCTTTTCGTTGGTCGGAATCGAAGCGGTTCCGGTCGAAGTCGAGGTCGATGTCTCGGATGGCGCACTCCCGAAAACGGTCCTCGTCGGGCTGCCCGAGGCGGCCGTTAAGGAAAGTACGCATCGCGTCGAACGGGCCCTGGTGAACTCGGGCTATCTGCGGCCGCAGAATCGCATTGTCATTAATCTGGCCCCGGCCGAGTTGCCCAAGCAGGCCGCGTCGTTCGATTTGCCGATCACGCTCGGCATTCTGGCCGGTAGCGGGCAACTGGATGGTGCGAATGAGCGCTTCGCCCGCTATGCGGTGGTGGGCGAGTTGGCGCTCGATGGCACGACGCGTCCCACGCGCGGCGCGCTGTCGATTGCCATGGCCGCCGCCCGCGAATCGGGCCTTCAGGGCTTGCTCGTGCCCAGTGCCAGCGCCGCTGAAGCCGCGGTCGTCGAAGATTTGGAGGTGATTGCCATTTCCAGCCTGGCCCAGGCCGTGGCATTTCTCACGGGGCAAATCGATATCGAACCGACACCGCCTAGGGTCGACGAATGGTTCAGTGCGCTTGCCCATTACGAGGTCGATTTTGCCGACGTTCGCGGCCAGGAGATGGCGAAACGCGCGATAACGATCGCGGCCGGAGGCGCTCATAATCTGCTGATGCTTGGCCCACCAGGTTCGGGTAAGACAATGCTTGCCAAGCGCCTGCCCACGATCCTGCCCGACTTGTCGGCCGGCGAATCGATCGAAACCAGCCGGATTTACAGTGCGATGGGCCTATTGCCGGCCGGGCAACCGCTCTTGGCGGTGCGCCCCTTTCGCAGCCCGCACCATACGGTGAGTGATGCAGGCCTCGTTGGCGGTGGTTCGACACCGACGCCGGGCGAGATCAGCTTGGCGCACAATGGCGTCCTGTTTCTCGATGAATTGCCCGAGTTCAATCGGCGCACCTTGGAGGTGCTGCGTCAACCACTGGAAGACGGCTCGATCACGATCAGCCGCGCGCTGAACAGCTCGCGTTTTCCGGCGAACTTCATTCTCATTGCGGCGTTGAATCCCTGTCCGTGCGGATTTCGGAATGATCCTCGCCGCGAGTGCCACTGCACGGTGCCGCAAGTCGAGCGCTACATGGCGAAGATCAGCGGGCCACTGTTAGATCGCATCGATCTTCACCTGGAGGTGCCTGCCGTGCCGTTTCGTGAATTGTCCGCGGCCGCTCCAGGGACGACGAGCGAGGCCATGCGCTCGCAGGTGGTTGCCGCCCGCGCGCGGCAGCAGCAGCGCTTCGCGGGCAGCAAGACGCGCGCCAATGCCCATATGTCGCACCGGCAGATTCGCACGCACTGCGTGCTCGACGCGGCGGGCATGAATCTACTCAAGGCCTCGATGAGCGAATTGGGCCTGTCAGCGCGTGCCCACGACAAGATCCTGCGCGTGGCCCGCACGATCGCCGACCTCGACGACGCCGATGCGATTAGCGCCGTGCATCTCAGCGAGGCGATCAACTATCGGATGCTCGATCGCAATCTGTGGACGTGAAGGGGCGCGTTACGGCCGGGTGCTTCTGTGGGAAGTGACATGACGAGAGTTTTCATGCGAGGTCCTTGTTCCGGGCCGTGTGCCTTCGCGTTGATGCACCGGCTATTGCCGACGCTACTGCTGTGCTGCGGGGTTGCGGCGGCCAGGGCCGACGACGGATGGATCGAAAAACAAGACTTGTTTCGCGCCGGCGAAGGCGGCTATCAGCTTTATCACATCCCTGGTCTGGCCGTGACGGCCAAGGGGACCGTGCTCGCCTGGTGCGAAGCGCGGCGCGGGCGTAGCGACTGGGGGGACATCGATATTCTCTTGCGCCGCTCAACCGACCACGGCAAAACATGGTCCGAGCCGCGCAAGGTTGCCGACGTGCCGGGCACGAAGGCGAAGAATCCTGTCGCACTGGCCCTGAAAGGCGTCAAGGCCTCCGACGTAACGTACAACAATCCCGTGTTCATCGCCGACCGCGACGGCGGCGTGACGCTCTTGTTCTGCCTCGAGTATTGCCGCTGCTTCGTCGCACGCAGCAATGACGAAGGCGTTACTTGGAGCGAACCGCGCGAAATTACGGACCTCTTCGAATCATTCCGGCCGAAGTATCCGTGGAAAGTTCTGGCGACCGGCCCGGATCATGGCATTCAGTTGAGTAGCGGTCGACTGCTCGTGCCTGTTTGGCTGTCGACGGCCACGGGCGGCAATGCCCATCGACCCTCGGTCGTCGCTACGATCTACAGCGACGATTTGGGCCGCACGTGGCAAGCGGGCGAGATTGCCGTTCCAAACACGGACGAATGGATCAATCCGAACGAAACGACCGCCGTCGAGCTTGCCGACGGACGGGTGATGCTCAACACGCGCAACGAATCGCCGCGGCATCGACGCTTAGTGACGATTGGGCCCGACGGCGCGACCGGCTGGTCGACGCCGCGCTTTGACGCGGCGCTCGTCGAACCGATCTGCATGGGAAGCCTGCTGCGACTGTCGACGGAGAAAACTGGCGGCCGCAACCGGCTGCTGTTCGTGAATCCCGACAATCTTTCGCGGGCCGACGGTAAGGAAGCCGAGGGCAAGAGCCGCGATCGCCGCAACCTTACGGTGCGCCTGAGCTACGACGAAGGCGAGACATGGCCGGTCGCGAGATCGGTCGAACCTTCCTGGAGCGCGTACAGCGATCTTGCGCTAGCGGCTGACGGCACGATCCTCTGCTTCTATGGTCGCAGTGACAAAAGCGACTTCGCGGGCAGTCATCTGTGCCTCGCGCGGTTCGATCTCGAGTGGCTGAGCGATGGTCGCGATCGGCTTTCTGTTAAGAGTTCGCAATGATTAGCCGGCGAAGGGTCGGCCCTTGAGCGCATCCTCGAATTATTAGATGCTAGGTGGAGATTCGGAACAAGAACGGTGGCGGCGGGTGGATCGAGGTCGCGCGTGCGATCAGCCGTAGTGCGTGCGGTTGATACGCCCCGGATACTGCGGCCTTCGATGCGCTTTGCGGGACGGGAACGAGAATTGAGGATGATCGATCCAACGCACTTGCACGACCTGTGCTGCGAATTGCGCGTGCTGCTGGAAGCGGAACTTGCCGCTGGCAACCGCGTGGCCGAGACGAGCCGGGGGTGGCCACTGCCCGACTCGATCTGGGTGTTGCTGGTCGCGCCGTTTCACAACACGCCCGAACAACTCCCTCCGGGCGTGCGGCTGGTGGACGTCAATGATCCCCACTGGTGGAAGCAGGAGTACAAGCACCTGGCCAGCGGGTCGGTGCTGGCCTGCCGCTACGTTGGCTTGGAGTTTTTTCAAACGGCTGGCGGCTGATCGCTGTCCGGCAGATTTGAGTCTTCAGGTCGAAGAAGCGGCCTGAGCCGCGCAGTACTCGGCGATCAGGCTGATCAGCCGTTGCCGTTGGATGGGCTTGGTCGTGTAGTCGTTGCAGCCCGCGGCCAGGCATTTGGTATCATCGCCCGCCATGGCATGCGCGGTGAGGGCCACGATGGGCGCCTTGTAGCCGGCGGCCCTCAGTCGTCGCGTGGCCTCGTAACCGTCGAGGATCGGCATCTGCATATCCATCAGCACGCAATCGAAGGGCTTTCCCTCACGGAGCGCCGCTAGCGCCAGATCGACGGCCGTTTGACCATTATCGGCGACCGTGACCTGTGCCCCGGCGTGCTTCAGCACGAAGGAAATCAGCCGCTGGTTGTCGGGGCCGTCTTCGGCCAGCAAAACGTGTCCGGCGAGCTGCACCTCGCGGTCGGCCGTAGGCCGTGCGCGCGTAGAGGAGGCTTCGAAGGGTCCGCTTAGCATCGGTACTCCCTCGAGATTGCCGGCGGAGACTTCCAACCGAAACGTGCTGCCCGAGCCCAGCTTGCTTGTGACCGACAGATCGCCGTCGAGCATCTCGGCAAATCGCTTGCTGATCGAAAGGCCCAAGCCTGTGCCGCCAAAGCGGCGTGTCGTGCTGGCATCGGCCTGCGTGAACGGCTTGAACAGACGGGCCACTTGCGCGTCGGTCATACCCAAACCGGTATCGACGACGTCGATGCACAGCCGCGGTTGGGGCGCGCGGCGCAGCTTGACGATCAAACGTACGCGGCCGATCTCAGTGAACTTGATCGCGTTGCCGATCAGGTTGATGAGGATCTGGCGCAAGCGGGTCGGATCGGTTTCGATCATTTCCGGGATCGGCCCCACGTACTCGACGTCCAGCGGCAATCCCTTCGAGGCGGCCCGCACGCGCATCAAGCTGGCTACGTCTGCGATTACGGATAGCGTCTGGCAGCGAATGCGCTCCAATTGCAGCTTGCCGGCCTCGATCTTCGAGAGATCGAGAATGTCGTTGACCAATTCCAGCAGATAAGCGCCGTTGCGCTTGATGGTCGTGATGGCGTCCAACTGCTCGGGCTCGCGCAAGCTTTCGCCCAGCACGTCCGCGAACCCAAGGATGGCGGTCATGGGCGTGCGAATCTCGTGGCTCATGTTGGCCAGAAATTCGCTCTTCGCGCGGTTTGCTTGCTCGGCCGCTTGATTGGCGCGCTTCAGATCGTCGGCCTGGGAAGATAGCACCCGCGCCTGCTCCTGCAGCGTCCGTTGCGCAGCTTCCATTTCGTTGGCATAGGCCTGCAACTCGCCGGTGCGATCGCGAACCTTGGTTTCGATCAGGTGGTTCGTGTGCCGCAACCGCGCTTGTTGTAGCGCACTACCCCAAAGCGTGCGCAAACCGAAATGGATCCAGATCACGAGGAAGATGTCTTCGAACAGGATCCAGCCGCCATGCTCGATCGCGCGCCAGTTGCTGGCCGATGTGCTGCCGAAGACCGACTGGGGCCAGTAATAGCCGCGCGCCAGGTGATCGGCGATCGCCAGCGCCGTCGCCGTCGCCAGCACGCGCAGGTCCAAGTACCAGGTCAGGAAAGCCAATGACCCGAAGATATGAAAATGCGTCTCGATACGTCCGGTCGTCAGGTGGATCAACAGCGCCGACCAGGAAATCTGCGACACGGCCACGACTTGCCGGGTTAACTCGCTGCCGGGCTGTTTCCACATCAGGCCAAGAGGAAAAAACGTGAACAGTAATCCAAGCAGCGATGCCGCCCACACGTGTGGGTGAATTCGGCTGTCGACGCCGGCCCAGGTGTACGGCGAGATCCATACTGCCGTGGCCACGGCCGCGATCCATTGCAAGGTGAGCAGGACAGCAAACACGCGGTCGGTGCGCTTCCGGATCGAAAACAGCTCATCGGCAAGGATTCTCTTCGCGCGCTCCGTGATGAGCGCCCGATCTTCCAAGCATACGGATTCCTGAAGCATTACCGATCACTCCCCGTGCGGCTGACAATTGGAGGGTCGCACCTGGCGCGTTGCCCGAGATCGCCCATGGACAAATTGGCGAGCAAGCGATGCGACGCCAAAAGTGTGGCGCCGGCGGCACTTTCTGCGGCCTTGGAGATATACGTCACCGGCGGAGTGCGACATGCCACAGGTATGACGCCGCCTTAGACATCGAAGCGATTAATCAGGTCGTAACGGACCTGCGGCGGCGTCGCCGTGCCAAACGTCCCTCGGAATGGTGGTCTGGCAGCGAGAGGCGAAGGCCCGCCGTCACGCGTGCCCCACCAGGTGGATCGCCGGCGCTTTGATCAGCGCGACGACGCGATCGCCGACTTGCAGATTCAGTTCGTCGCAGGCCGGCCGGGTGATGAGCGCGGTCAACGAGAAACCGCAATCCAATCCCACGCGCACCATCGGCCCCTCGGCGATCCGGCTAGTGACGCGCGCCGGCAATCGATTGCGGGCGCTAGTGCCGGCGGCCGCCTCCTTCTGCACGAGCACGTCCTCGCCGCGCAGGCAGACGAAGACGTTGCGCCCCATGCCTGCAGTTGCCAATGCCGTCAATGTCACGTCGGCAACTTTGACTGTGACGAGGCCGGCGTCTTCGCTCTCGATCGTGCCCGGCACCACGGTCTCGATACCCACGACCCGGGCGATCGCACGATCGGCCGGGCGACTGAATACTTCGTGCACGGGGCCCGTTTGGCGCACTTGCCCTTCGGTAATCACCACGACCGTGTCGGCGAGCGCCAAAGCTTCGACCCGATCGTGCGTGACCATGATCGTGGGCCGGGCAAGCTCCAAGAGCAGACGCCGCAACTCGCCCCGCAGTTGCTCGCGCACGGGGGCATCGAGCGCCGAAAGCGGTTCGTCCAAAAGCAAGAGCCTGGGCCGACAGGCGAGCGCGCGCGCCAACGCCACGCGCTGCTGCTGGCCGCCGGACAGTTGCGCCGGATAGCGGGCGGCTAGTTCAGCGATTTGCAGCCGCGCCAGAATCGCATCCACGTGCGCTTCAGTGTCGGCGTCGGTGCGACGATCGAGTCCGTAGGCGACATTTTGGCCCACGGTCAAATGCGGAAAGAGTGCGTAATGTTGAAAAAGAAATCCAACGCCGCGGCGCTGCGGTGATAGCGAGACGCCGGTTGCCGCATCGAACCACAGTTCGCCAGCGAACTCGATGCGGCCTGCGTCCGGGCGCTCCAGGCCGGCCAGCGCGCGCAAGATGGTCGTCTTGCCACAGCCTGACGGGCCGAACAGGACGGTAATGCCCGCACCTGCCGCCGGAATTTGCAGTCGCCCGTGGATCGCGGGGCCGGCGGCGAAGCGCTTCTCGAAATCGGCCACTAGCAGCGGATTCATACCGGCATCGTCCGCCGCGACAGCGCGTAGGTCAGGCACAGGGTCGCGAAGGCAAAAATCAGCAGCACCGCGGCGCTTTGTGCGGCCGACTCGTAATTCAAGGCCTGCATATCGTCGTAGATAGCGACCGAGATTGTCCGCGTCACGCCGGGAAGGTTTCCTCCAACCATCAACACGACGCCGAACTCGCCCACCGTATGGGCAAACGCCAGCACCACGCCTGTCAGAATGCCGGGCCAGCAGAGCGGAATCGTGACGCGACGAAACGTGGCCGCCCGCGAAACACCCAGGCACCAGGATGCCTCGATCAAGCGCCGGTCCACCGAGGCGAAAGCCGCCGTGAACGGACGCACGGCGAAGGGCAGGTTGTAGATCACTGATCCGATCAGGATGCCCAGGAAGGAAAACGGCAGTGATCGGCCGGCAAGATTCTCGTACCAACGGCCGAGGAAGCTGTGCGGCCCCATGCCCACCAACAGATAGTATCCCAAGACAGTTGGCGGCAAGAGCAATGGCAAAGCCACGGCCGCGTCGACGGCAAAGCGCCAGCGCCGCGTGCTGGTGGCCAGCCAACAGGCAAGCGGCAGCCCGATCACGACCAGTACCGCGGTCGTGCAGGCGGCGAGTTTTAACGTCAACGTGACGGCCTTGGCGTCCACTCAGGTCATTTCTCCGGTAGCTCGAACCCGAATTGACGCAGGATCGCCTTGCCCTCGTCGCTTATGAGGTAGGCACGAAAGTCGCGGGCGGCGGCCAAATCCTGCGCGGCGCTCATGATCACGCCACCTTGCTCCAGACGGGGATAGGCATCGGCGGGCACCGACCAGTAGCGCCCGCGCTCCTGCATGGCCGGCGCGAGGGCGAGGGACAAGGCGATCAAGCCCGCATGCGCGGCGCCCGATTGAACGAACTGCGCCGTTTGCGCGATGTTCTCGCCCAGCACAAGTCGATCCTTTACCTCGTCATAGACGCCGAGATTTTTGAGCGCCGCCTCGGCCACCCGGCCGTACGGGGCGTGCTGTGGATTGGCCATCGCGATCACCTTCACGGATGGATCGGTCAGTGCCTTGATGCCATCTTTTTCAAAGTCGAGCGTGGAATCTTTCGGCACCCACACCACCAAATGCCCGATCGCGTACAAGAACTCGGAATCGGCGGCGGCCAACCCTGCTTCGACGAGCTTTTGCGGGTAGCTCATGTCGGCCGAGAGGAACATGTCGAAGGGCGCCTTGTTCGAGAGCTGCGCAAAAAGACTACCGCTCGAGCCGAACACTGCCTCGACGGGCTTGTCGGAATGCGTCTCGTTGTATTTTCCGACGACCTCGCGCAAGGCGAATTGCAGGTCGCTGGCGGCGGCCACGCGCACGGCCGGTTCGGGACGGGAACTGGTTGCTTCGTCCCCCGGGGGCGCCGTAGAGGGAGACGAACGACCGCAGCCGGCGACCGAGAGCAGGGCAAGGAGCAAATATGCGCCGCGAGCGTGCCGCCCGAATGAGGGTGCAAAGGCGCTTGTCATCTCTTTCGAACTCGGGCCTGGTTAGTCGTGTGGAACTGAAGGAAGGCTCCGTTATACCGCCACCGCGGCGACGTAGCCACTTGATAGCGTTCGTCGTCGAGCACGAGCTACATGGTCGCTGCTTGACACATCCCACGGAAAAACGACCTGCTATGATGGGATGATCTACGTTGCCCGCCGACCCAAGGAATGGCGCCATGGCCACCGCTGGCGACACGTCGAATCCGCAGCAGCCGGCCCGCCAGGCACCCGCGTCAGAGCCCGAACGCGCATCGCCGGTCTACCGCTGGCCGCGCGGCATGGTGTGGGTGGCGCTCGGCGTTCTGCTCTTCAGCCTGATCATTGTCGCCTGGGCGATCTGGCAACAAGGTATCAATGCTCGGTACGCGGAGATTCGTGCGCGCGGCGAACCGGTCACGTTTGCCGACCTGGACGCGGCTTATCCCAGGCTGGCTGCCGGCGAAGACACGACGCAACTCTTGCTGACTGCGGGCAACATCTTGAACACCAGCGCCGGCAAGCCCGAGTGGCGGCCACTCCCATACATCGGCGAAGGTCCCGAGGCCCGCGTCGACGCTGCGTGGTCCCATCTCGAATTGGCGCAAAAGTTTCTAACCGAAAACGCCAGCGCTCTCGAACAGTTGCACAAGGCCGCCGATCTCGGTTGCCAGGCGCGTTTCGACGGCGTTGCGTCGCCGAGCGGTGTGGATGTCGTCATGAACTACGCGACGCCTTTGCGCTCGGCCTGTCGGGCACTCTGTCTGGAAGCTGATGTGCGACAGCACTCGGACGACCTGCCGGCGGCAGCACAATCGTTGGTTGCGGCGATCAAACTCGAGCGCGCTCTGGCTAACGAGCCGCTCGAAGTATCGCAGCTCATACGCGCCGCGATTTTCGGCATGGCAGCGCACGAAGCGAAGTGGGAGCTTGCTTTGTCCAGTTTCTCGGATGCCGATTTGCGCGTTTTGCACCACGCGCTTAGCGATATCGATTTTCAGCGCAGTTTAAAAACTGCCTTCCTCGGCGAGCGCGTCTACACGATCACCGGTGGCGTGTCCGCCGCAGGGCCCGGACCGAAAAGTATCCGAAACCGTTTATCGGATCTCGCGCAGAGATTAGAAACGGCGCGATGCCTCGACTTTTGGGCGGAATTCATCGCGGCCACCGAGCTGCCCTGGCCGCAAATGTTCGATGAGAGCCGCTCGATCGCGGCCCGCTGCTATGCCAGTCAACCCCGATGGCAAGAATGGGTCGACATATGGAATCCTGGCGTGGCCAATATGGTCGTAAATGCGATAACTCGCGCCGAGCTTACGCGTCGATTATTGCTCGTAACCATTGCGCTGGAGCGCTATCGGCTGCGGCGTGGCGCGTCGCCAGCGGACCTGGTAACTCTGGTTCCTGAATTCTTGGCCGATGTGCCCGACGACCCGACCGACGGCACCCCGTTTTCGTACCAGGCGACCGATGTCGGGTATGTGCTCTACAGCAAGACCAAGGAATTTCCGCTCCCCTACGGCGAGGCGTACGACGCCGAAACCGGCGCGAACCCGAGCGTCCTCTTCCGCCGACCGCCGTCGAGTTCCAGGCCAATGCCCGGCGAGTGAGTGCGCGACCGCAAAACGACCGTGCAAGTACGAATACTAGCCCGAAGCGCCAGCGAGGGATCGTATTGATCCTTGGCGAGATTATGACGATCGCTTGCGCCTTGATTGGAAATCGCGCACGTAGAGAATCGCCGCCTCGAGCGAATCTTCGTCATTGATAACTCGGCAGCTTCCGCGCTCTGACCACCACTTTTGCCGCCGCGAGGTCGAATCGCTTTGTTCACCGACATGCGCTTTGAGAGCGCGCGTACACCATGCTTTAAGCTCATTCCGGACCATCTTTGCAGCAAGAGGCGCGCTCAGCACCACGTGAACATGATTTGACCGACAGTTTACAGCGTGTAGCAGCCATTCTCGCATCTGGCAATGATCCGCGACTGTCGCTTCAACGATGTGGCGCTGTGCGACGCTAAGAAGGCATATTGAATCGCTCATGCGTCCCTTTGAGGACTTTCGGAGCGACGCATTGGGCGTCTGCAATCCACGCTCTCTTTTCACCCAACCGCGCTCGTCACCCGGAAGCCACGTGCCGTACGTGGTCCATGTCAAGAAATAGGCAAGCGGTTCGGGTAGAATTGGGTCTCCGATTCGTGACATTGCCGGAAGCCCCTTCTTGCATGGCCGAAACGAGCTCTTCCCTCGCTGGCGCTTCGGGCTAGTGTGTTGACGATTCTCTCGACCGCAGGGCCTCGAGTTGGCACTCACGCCAGCAATTCGCGTACGACGCGGCCGTGGACGTCGGTCAGGCGGTAGTCGCGGCCGCTGTGGCGGTAGGTAAGCCGCTCGTGATCGAGCCCCATCAGGTGCAGAATCGTGGCGTGGAAGTCATGCACGTGTACGGGATCCTCGGCCACGCGCACGCCGTATTCGTCGGTGGCGCCATGGACGATGCCCGGCTTCACACCGGCGCCGGCCAGCCAGGAGCTGAAAGCCCAGTTGTGATGCTCACGTCCCTTGGCGTCGGCCGAGTTGTTGAACGGCGTGCGGCCGAACTCCGTGGTCCACACGATTAACGTTTCGTCCAGTAGACCACGTGCTTTGAGATCCTTGAGCAGGCCTGCGATGGGCCGGTCGACGTTTTTCGCCAATTTGGCGTGATCCATCATGTCGCCGTGCGAATCCCAGTTGCCGCTCGATCCGGTGTCGATCAGCTCGACAAAGCGCACGCCTCGTTCGACCAGCCGGCGCGCCACCAGACATTGCCAGGCGTATCCCTTCGTGCTGCCCGGCTCGAGGCCGTAGAGGGCGTGCGTGGCCGCGGTTTCTTGCGAAAGATCGAACGCATCGGGCACGGCGACCTGCATGCCGAAGGCGGTTTCGAACGATTTGATCCGTGCCGAAAGTGCGGCATCGTCACCGCGCGCGGCCAAATGGCGACGATTCAGTTTTGCAAGAGCGGCGAGCTCTTGTTCCTGTTCGTTCAAGGGAACGCGACGCGCGACGTTCGCCACTGGCTCATCGCCCGGCACGACCAAAGTTCCCTGATGAGCGCCGGGCAGGAAGTCGCTGGCATAAACTTGAGAGCCGGCATAGGTCTGGGCCGGCGCGATGGCGACAAACGAGGGCAGGTTGCGATTCTCGGTCCCTAGTCCATAGCTGATCCACGAGCCAATGCTGGGCCTCGCAAAGGCGAACGAACCGGTGTGCATGCCCAGCGTGGCGTTGTAATGGTTCGAGTGGTCGGTGTGCATCGAACGCACGAGCGCGATATCGTCCACACATTCCGCGATGTGCGGGAACAGTGTGCTGACCTCGGTGCCTGACCGGCCGTGGGGACTGAATTCCCACTGGGGGCGCTTCAGATAAATGTGCTCGTAGCCCGGGCGGTTCTCGATCTCGGGATGGTCCAGCTTGACCTCGCAGCCGACGTCGGTGTGCAGCTTCGGCTTGGGATCGAAGGTGTCGACATGCGAAACACCGCCGGTCATGAACAAGAAAATGACATGCTTCGCCTTGGCCGGAAAATGGGCCGGCCGGGGCGCGAGCGGATCGGCGGTAGCCGAGCGCGCGGCATCCTCGGCCAACAATTCGTGCAGCAAGCCCGGCATCAATAGCGAGCCGCCGACGAACGAGCGGAGCAGGTCGCGGCGCGAGCAGCCACAATGGGACGATTCAGCCTTGCGTGTGCCGCGCGCGTTTTGGTTCATCGCGTGATCCCCGTCTCAGTCGACGTAGAGCAGTTCGTTGCTGGAAAAGAGCACGCGGGAGAGGGCGGCCCAGCCGTTTGAACCGGCTGGGGCAGCGCTTACTAGCGCGATCGCCTCGGCCCGCTCGTCGTCTTGCGGCAAACGCCCGAACAGTTGTCGATACGCGAAGTCAACACGGTCGGCGTTATTGCCGGGCGTCGCGGTCACGCGTGCGGCGAACTTTGCGGCCCGCTCGTGCAAAAACGGATCGTTCAAGAAAAACAAGGCCTGGGTCGGTACCGTCGTAACGTCGCGCAGCGGAGTACTGGCGTTCGGATCGGCGCCGTCGAACAGGGCGAAGAACCGCGCGCGGCGATTGCGCTTTTGCATCATGTACACGCTCCGCTTCATCGTGTCGTATTCCGCGGCGAAGGGGCCGTGTTGCGTGAACGACCAGCTCGACTCAGGCGGAAACGGATGCGCTTCGCCCGGCGTGCGATCCAACTCGCCCGTCGCGGCCAATAGCGTATCACGCAGCTCTTCGGCCGTGAGCCTTCGACGCGCGAAGCCCACGTATAAGTCGTCCGCTGCGCCGAGGGCCGCTTGCTGATAGGCGGCGCTTGTGACCATCAAGCGATCGATCGCGCGCACGCTCCATCCGCTCTTCACGAATTGTTGAGCCAGGTAATCGAGCAGCTCAGGATGCGTAGGTGGCGCGCCGCGCGTGCCGAAATCGTTCGGCGTTTTCGCAAGACCGCGCCCAAAGTGCCATTGCCACAGGCGATTGACCATCACGCGGGCCGTGAGCGGGTTGGCCGGATTCGTGAGCCAGTCGGCCAAGTCACGGCGGCCGCTACCCTGTGTGACGTGCTGCCCACCGAGGAAATCAGGAAACTTGCGCGGCACCTCGTCGCCAAGGTCCTTGGGCTCGCCACGTTTCTGAATGCGCGCATTTTGCGACTCCCCTTCGCACACGGCGTAAGCGCGGGGAATCTGGCGGTCGCGTTCCACGAGCGCATCACGTTGCTTAACGGCCGTGGCGAGTTGGCCGGTGGTTGCGCCAAGCTCCGCAAAAGCATCCGCTAGTCCCGCATCGGCAAAGTGCGTGACCTGCCAGCCGACGCCATCGCCTCCGCGGTGGGCGTCGGACACGCGGCCGCGAATGGCGATGGCGCCATCGACCGGCGAAAGCCACGCGAGCGCCACGGCTCCTTGCGGCCCGGGATGCATGAAAAACTGGCGCGGCGGCAAAGTCGTCCACACTTTCACCGGATCATGCGACACGTTCGCGAACACCGACGGCGTGTCGCCGCGACGCCAGCCACGCAGCTCGGCGTGACCGTCGATCGAGGCGAGGCTTTCCGAAAGAAACTGCGGAGCATCGTGAGCGTCGAGAAAGCACCAGGTCGGTGCATCGCTGTCGCGTCCGGCGTGCGGATTGGAAACCGACAAATCGTCGAGCAGATCCGCGACGCACCAGCGCCGCCGTTCACCTGCCAGTTCGATGATTTCGAACTCGATGCCCGTGCTGTCGGCGCCATGGTTGCCGCGCGGAGAGATGGCCAGTTGAATAACTTCACCGCGCCGCACGGCGACGTTTTCCAGCGGCGTTTGCGCGCCTTGGGCCACGTCGGCCGACTGACCGTCGTCGATTTCCTGCGCCGACAGCATGTGGGCCGACGCGGCCAGTGACGCCTTTAATCGCGTCGATTGGGCGTCTTGTTGTTCGGTCAATCGCTTGACCTCGGCCCGGGCTTCCGGAATCTTCTCGGCAGAAGCCTGCACGATCCGCTCATATTCCGCCGGCGAAACCAGCAGCACCAGGTCGCGTGGGAGCTGCTTCGGCTCGCAGCCGGGATACGCGAATCTGGTGCTGGCGAAGATCCCATACAGGCCGTAGTAGTCGCGCGTCGTGAGCGGATCGTATTTGTGATCGTGGCAGCGGCAACAGCCGATCGACAGCCCCAACACCGACTTGCCCATGGTGTCGAGCGTGTCTTCAAGTGTTAAATGCATGTCCTTTTCGATGTCGTGACCGAAGCGACGTGCGATGGCCAGATAGCCCGTTGCGGTCACGCGATCGGCATAGGCCTCGGCCGGGCCATCGAGCGCCAGCAGATCTCCGGCGATTTGCTCGCGGATGAACTCGTCGTAGGACAGGTCGCGGGCGAACGCGCCGATGACCCAGTTGCGATAGCGCCAGGCGTGCGGCAGCGGATGGTCGGAGTTTTCGCCAGCCGTGTCTGCGTAGCGCACCACGTCGAGCCAGTGACGCCCCCATTGCTCGCCGTGCGCGGGCGCGGCAAGCAGGCGGTCGACCAGGAGTTGGTATGCGTCGGGGCGATTATCCAGCTCGAACGCGGCTACCTCTTCCGGGGTCGGCGGTAACCCGGTCAAATCGTAGGTCAGCCGCCGAATGAGCGTGCGCCGATCGGCCCGCGGCAACGGCGATTTACCAGTGGTTTCCATCCGGGCGAGCAAAAAACGATCGATTTCATTGCGCGGCCAGGTGGTATTCTGCACCGCGGGAACATCGCGTTCGCGTACCGGCTCGAACGCCCAATGCTTGCTCGTTTCAAAGCGGACCGGCTGTTCGGGCCAGGGGGCGCCGGCCGCGATCCACGACGTGACATCGGCGACCTGGTCCGCCCGTAGTTCCTTGTCCGGCGGCATGGCCGAAACATCGTCGTCGCGCCGGATCGCCTTCAGCAGCAGACTCTCTTCCGGCCGGCCGGGCACAATGGCCGCGCCCGAGTCGCCGCCGGCGAGCAATGCGGCGCGCGAATTCACGCGCAGCCCACCCGCCACTTTTTGATCGCCATGACAGCGGAAGCAGGTGCCGGCCAGGATGGGATGGATCTTCTCTTCAAAGAGGCGCAGGCCGGCGTTCCTGGCAGTATCTTCAGCGCGCGCCACAGCGCCGACCAGCAACAATGCCACAATAAGCGTGATCCGTCGTAGGCGCACACGCATGCTTACACCTCGGCGAGCGGCTCGGTAGCATCTCCGAAACGATCCGTGGGCAGGCCAACCTTGTCGAGCATGGACATGTACAGCCGGCACAACTGGCGATTCGACTGCCCCGCGTAATCGAGTGTCCGGCCGGTGCGAATCTTGCCGCCGCCGCGACCGACCATCACGACCGGCAGGCGCGAGTTGTCATGTCCCCCGGTCATCATGCTCGAGCAGAACATGATCATCGAGTTGTCGAGCGCCGTGCGCTCGCCTTCCTGGATGCCGTCGAGCTTGCGCGCGATGTAGGCCAACTGCTCGACGAAGAACCGGTTCACCTTCAACCAATCATCCGAATCGGTGTGCGATAGCAAGTGATGAATCATGTAATCGACGTTCAGGTTCGGGAACCGGAGCGACGAATGGTCGTTGTTCAGTTTCAGCGTCGTGACGCGCGTCGTGTCGGTCTGGAAGGCGAGCACCAGGATGTCGCACATCAGCCGCATATGCTCGCCGATATCCTGCGGCAGGCCGTCGGCCGGGCGGGGAATGTTCGGCTTATCGAGCGTGGGTCGCCAGCCCTGCAACTGACCAGCCTGGCCGGCACTTTCGATCCGCTGCTCGACTTCGCGGACGCTGTCGAGGTATTCGTCGAGTTTGCGCTGGTCCGAGGTGCTGATCGTGCGGCGCAGATCTTTGGCGTCCGCCAGCACGGCGTCCAGCACGCTTTCGTCACCGCGCACGACCTCGTCCTTGAACAACCGATCGAAAGCCAGCGCCGGATACAGCTCGAGCGGCGTGGGCGTCGTCGGCGACGACCACGAGATGTGCGAGCTATAGAGCATCGAGTAGTTCTTGTGTACTGACGAGTTCGACTTCTCGCAGCCCAACACCAGGCTCGGCAGCTTGGTCGCCCGGGCGTTGCGCTGCGCGATGACCTGGTCGACACTGGTGCCGGAGTGGATTTCTCCGCCGGAAGCTAACGGCGCGCCTGACAGGAGGTTGCCGGTCTGCGAGCTGTGGATGTTCCCCTTCGTCGCCTGCTCGTTGTACAGGCCATTGATGAAGAGCATTTTTTCGCGAACGTCGTACAGCGGGTCGAGCACCTTGCCCAACTGCATGTCGCGCCCCTCCCCCTTGGCCCACCACTCCTTGGAGTGAAAGCCATTGCCGCAGAAGAGTACCGCCAGGCGAACGGGCGGCTCCTGGTTCTGCGCGGCCGGACCGGCATCCTCCGCCCAGGCCGGCAGAGACTCGAACCACGGCAAAGCCATTGTCACGCCGAGACCGCGTAACACCGAACGACGCGTGAGACGGAAGTCTTGCATGGGGGACACCTGATGTATGTTGTTGAGCGTGTTGTTCCAGGCGAAGTGCGCCGAGCGAGCCCGGCGGCTAAATGAGGACGGCGTTCGTCAAATGTCGAGAATTACTGTTTTTGAATCACTGTGCGGTGCCCGTGGCGGTTTCCTCGGTAATGTCGACGGTGCCCGCCGCACGATGGTAGCGGAACTGTTGACTGCGCACGACCACTTCGACCGCGGCCGAGAATCGGTAATCGCGCTGGGCTAGTTGCAAGAGCATCTCGTCAACCAAGGGCTGGTCCGAAAGCTGCACGCCGCGGCCCAACGCATAGCCTAGCAGCTTGCGGCAAAAGAATCGCAGGTACTGGTCCTTGCGTTGCGCTTTCAAATAGTCGCGCAAGCCGGCCAGGCCGTCGACGCGCGTGCCATCCGGCAGGTCGGCCGAGGCATCGATCGGTCGGTCGCCTAGATCTTTCTCCCGTTTGCGGCCGATGGCGTCGTATCCCTCGAGCGCGAAGCCAAACGGATCAAGCTTGGCATGGCATACCGCACACTGGGCGGCGCTCCGATGTTTTTCCACGAGTTGCCGCACCGTTAATCCGTCGGTGGCCGTTTCATCCTCGGGCAGCAGCGGCACGTTCTTTGGCGGCTTCGGCAGCTTCTCGCCCAGGATCATTTCCAACAGCCAGTTGCCGCGCAAGATAGGGCTAGTGCGCGACGCGCCGGAATGTTTCGCCAGCGTGGTGCTCAGGCCGAGGATGCCGCCACGGCCGTATTGACGTACGCCGTCGACCCGCCGCCACTCGGGCCCCGTGACGCCGGGAATGCCGTAAAACTGGGCGAGGTTTTGATTCAGGAACGTATGATCCGCGTCGAGGACCTCGAGGAGGGAGCCGTCCCGTTGGAACAGATCGGCGAAGAAACGCACCGTTTCCTCGTACATGTCGCCGCGCAGCGTGGCGAATTCCGGGAAATGCTGCTCGCTTTTTTCGTCGAGCTTGTCGAAATCGTGTACGTCCAGCCAATGGCAGGCGAACTCGGTGGCCAGGCTGCGTACCCGGCCGTCCGCCAGCATGCGCCGCGCTTCGGCCACTAAGATATCGACGTCCTGCAATTCACCAGCCGCCGCGCGAGTCCGTAGCGCCGCATCGGGACCGGTCGACCAGAGGAAATAGCTCAAGCGGCTGGCCATTTCCCAGTTCGAAACAGGCTGCGCTTCGCTTCCCGGCCCGGCCTGTTCGACGCGGTACAGGAACGCCGGGGCCACAAAAATCCGCGCCAGCACCAGGTGAAACGCTTCGTCGTGCGATAGCTCCTCGCTGCGCAGTTTGCGATACAGCCCTCGCAACTCTTCCGCTTCTTCGGCCACGAGCGGACGACGATAAGCCAAGGCGGCGAAATCGACCAATTGATCGAGCTGCTTCGGTTCGCAGGCCAACAGCCGCTCGCGGAACGCTGCCACGCCATCGGCGATAGGCTGGCGGTACGGTTCGAACAGCTTGGGATCGCTGTCTTGCGTGGCGTATTCCATCAACTGATCGAAAGCATCCTGCAGCTTCAGAGGATCCTGGCTGACGAAACGCAATTCGTCCCACAGCGTGTCGAGCCGTGCGTGCTCGGCGTCGTCGAGCATCAGGCGGCACAGCGGGTCGTCATCCCGATGCAACAATTGCAAGGTGACGACCTCGTCCACCGGCACGATACGGGGATACGCCACGGCGGGCGGAAACAGCCGGCGAATGTCGGCCAGCGCCGCCGTCACGCGGGCCCGGGCCTGGCTGGCTTCGCAAGTCACGATCGGCGCGCCGGCGATCAGGGTATCGAGCGATTCGGGCGCCGCGGTCGCGGCACGCGGTTGAATGCTCCCCTCGGCACCCAGCGCGGGATCGAGCGTTGCGGTCACCACGAATTCGCAGCCGGCGACCAGTTCGGCAGGCGCCCGCACGGTCAATAGCGAGGGCGCTTGCACGATCAGCGCGCTGGGAGCCGCCGCGCTACCGTCCGGATTCTTGCCAAACAATGCGGGATCGACACCCCAGCGCGGAGCGCCGGCTTCGCTCGCCGGCGGCGGTACGACCAGCGCGTCGGCCGGCTGCGCTCGGGCGGCGCTGGCAATCATGCCCATTACCGGTCCCAGCAAGGACGTCGCCTGGTGATAGAGTAACTTATCGGGTTCGTCGCCCGGACCGGGGCGCGGGCCGGCGAGCAGCTTCGCGACCTCGGCGGAAAGCTGCTCTTTTTGCGCGGGCTCCTTGGCGTCGCGCCAGCGGGCCAACACCGAATCAGCCGGAATCAGCGGCGCCAACGGCACGTCGCCCGTCGCCGGCTCGGTATAGAAGTGCCAAACGTCTTTGTTGCCGAAGCGGTCGGCGTGCGGATTGCCGGCCAGCACGTCGGGCGAAATATCGGGCGCGAGTTGCCACGTGCGATCCGAACCGTCGGTGGTCTTGATTGTCAAGTCGATCTCGGTCAAATCGCAGGCGTGATTTGCGTCGCGCGGACCGATCGCCAGTGAAACCAGATCGCCTGGGCGAATATTGACATTCTCGAACGGACCGGCGATCGGCTCCTTTTGCTGGTCGCTCGTACCGCTGGCCAGGCGGCGGCGCCAAAAGCCGCGCCGCAAATCGAGCGACCAGGTGATGCCATTGCCGCATGCCGTGTGCGCCCGCATGACATGCGCGCTGATCTCGACCGTGGCCGCGAAAGGGCTGAGCCAGCCGGCGACGATTTGCTGCGTCGGTGACGGATGCACCGTGACCGCGTGCGGTCGGGAGAGACCGGGAATGTGCGCCTCCTGATCCGAAGAATTGGCGACCAGGTTCGGCGTTTCGTTGGTGCCCCAGCCTTGCACGAAGTTGTAGCCGCCGGAGTTGACGATCTTCGCTGTCAGATGATTTTCGACGACGACCGCTCCCTGTGGTACGGTCCCCAGATAGTTGAGCCAACCGGCCAGGGCCTGCGGATCGAGTTGCCGCTCGGCGGCGAGCGCCGCGACGTCGACATTGTCGCCTTTTTCCTGCGCGGCGACACAGGCCGAGAGATAACGCTCGGTGGCGTCAAAAACCTCCTGCCGCCGGGCGAGCAGGTATTCGCTTTGCCGGCGCAGATCCTTAAGGGCGAGCGGAGCGCGACCGCCTCCTTCGAAGCGTGCGTCCTGCCAAACGACAACATCACCCATGGGCCCGTCGCCAGCGTCATTGGCCGAGACGTAGAGGATGACTTCCTCGGCATCGCCCGCCGGCGGCATTTTTAAACGCAACTCTTGCGCGGCCACCACCGGATCGACCGGTGCATGCCACGGCTTGAAGTGCCCAACGGTATTCGTCTTCCAAAGCGACGATTGCCAAGGCCGGATCATGGCGAGCAGAGCCGGCACATCCTCAGATTTGGCCGATTGCCAGCGCTTGCGCAGCGTGTCCAGCACGCTGCCCGGATAGTTGGCGATGGTCTGCGCCGTGTTGTCGTCGTCCGAGGTGGGATCGGTGCCCGTGGTGAACAGAGTCCACAGGATGCCGAGATACTTGGGGCTTAGTTTGCGCTCGGTGGCCACGGCGACGACCGTTTTCGCGCCACTCCGCAGCGCGTCGCGTTCGGCAATCGTGGCCTCGAAATAAGCTTCGAGCGGCACACGGCCGTCGCTGTCACCATATTTGCCGTAGATACCGCGGATGCCGGCGAGCAGCTCGTCGATCCAGTCCCCTTTATTCGCGGCGGACGAAAAGCGAAAGCCATCTGGGACCAAGAGCGCGTGCGACGCGATCCCCTTGGCGGCGTCGAGATACTTCGTCAAGAGCGACGGCGACATCACCAGGGCATCGCCGATGTTCGTAAAGCCTTCGCCGGCCGCGCCGTCAACCGGAAATTCTTCCGCCGGCGAAAGTGGTACGCCCGTCAGGTCACGCACGGTGTTGGTGTATTCGACGTTATTCAGTCGGCGCATGACGACGCGTCCCGGATCGCCGGCTGAAGCGTGGGCTTCGGCGTGCAGATAGCGCTCGACCCACCCACGAAGTTGTTTGCGCTCGTCAGGCGTCGGCTGCGTGGCGTCCTTCGGCGGCATTTCGCCGTTGTCGAGCATCTCGGCGACCTTTTGCCACACGCGCGGCTGGCGGCGCACATCCGCCAGGGCGGCGAATCGCTCCAGGTCCAGCTCGCCCGCTGGATCGGCCGTGGCGTGACACTCGGTGCAAAAGCGCTTTAGTATCCCGTGGGTTTGATCGCGATATTCGCCGGCTAAACGGTCGAAGTCGCCATCGTCGGCGCGCGCTGTGGCGGTGGCACCGAGCAGAGCGAGGCACACGGCCACGATCAAGCCGGTGCGCGCAAAGCCGCGCCGGTGCGGTTCGACCGAGAAACGATGGACGTTCTCTTGGCGGAAGGCGGGACGATAACTCATCATGCGATGCTCATCCGACGTTGGTGACTGGCGATGTGCTCTTCCATTTCCTTGCAGGCGGCTTCGAGCTTGCCGGCACGTAAGAGCTCGATCAGCCGTTGATGGCCATCGATGGCGCTTTTCCACTCGGCCCGCTTGACGCTTTCACGAAACCGCTGGAAAAAAACGGCCAACAGATCGTTGAACGGTAAAAGCGGGGACAAGCCGCTCGATTCGACCAGCCGGCGGTGAAAGGCGATATCAAGCTCGACCCAACGGGCCAGGTCGCGCTCGCGGCGCAATTGCTCGACGATTTCCGCCAGGCCCTCGTAGACCGCCGGATCTTCCTGCATGCGCCGCATGACGTACGGCAGCACGCCGGTCTCGATCAAGATGCGGGTTTGAATCAGCTGCAGCGCCGGCGCTTCCTGCAGCGCCGGATGAAACCCCAGGTACGAGGTGACACGATCGAGATCGACTGTGCCGACGGTTAGCCCCACACCCGGCTTCGACGTGACGATGCCCAGAAACTCAAGGGCCTTGGTGGCCTCGCGCAGGCTCAAGCGGCTCACGCCCAACTGTTCGGCCAGCGCCGTTTCGGTTGGCAGCCGGTCGCCAGGTTTGAGACGCTCGCTCGTGATGTAGCTGGTCAGGTGATCCGCGACGACGTCACGGATCTTGCGCTTGGGGAGGGCTTCGAGCATCGAGGGCAGGCTCCAGGCGGGGGCAGCCTGTGTGGGGCTGCGAGGAAACCAGCCATTAGATTATCTGATAAACGGGCCGTGTCAAACTCGTCGGTCGCGCACGAAAAGCCTCGCGGCAAATAGGGATTTGTCCGACGTATTCCTTCAATTTCATCCCAGAGCATGCCTATTCGCCTGCGGCGAAAAGGCACGGCACACCCCAGATGGCTGACGGCTATTCGCCTTTCACCGGCAGCTCGAAGCAGGCCATTTCTTCGTCGTTACGGACCAGTAGGCGGCCGTGCGCGATGGCCGGATGGTTCCAGGTTTTGCCGTCGATGGCGTGAATCCGCGCCAGTTCTTCGTGTTTTTCGGGATTCGCGGCGACCAGCACCACGTCGCCCGTCTCGGTGAGCACCAGCAACGCGCGCTGGTCAGCGAGCAATAGAAGCTGGCCGTGACCGTATCGACCTTCGCGGCCGGCCCGCCAAAGTCGCTTGCCGGTTTCCGCATCGACGGCGCAGAAGACGCTGCCGTCGAAGCCGTAGACGACTCCGTCGCAAACGACGAAGTCGTTGTAGGCCGGCTTCATGCCGCGCGAGGCATATCGTTGCTCCGCGGACCAGGTGGAGTTCGTATTCGTCAGGTCGAGCCGCACGAGTCCCAGATCCTCGGAACCGACCAGCACGCCCGATTCGCCGATCAAGCGCGGTTGGACGGCGCGCCAGATGCCGTTGGCCGCAGCGTCATGCTGCCAGAGCACGTCGCCGGTCGTTGGCTCGAGCGCAACGAGACCGACGTCGCTCAGGAACAGGATTTGATCCTTACCGCCGACGTTGATCGACTGGGCCGAGGCATAGCTCACCGGCCCGGCCGCGGCACTCCACGCGCGATCTCCATTTTCGGCGCGATAGGCCAGGATTCCTTGCTTCTCGGGCGCGCCGGCGTAGACGACAACCATGCCGTCGATCACGAGGGGCGAACTGGAAAAGCCCCAGATCGGCAATGGAGCGGCTGAATCGGTAACGATGTTGCGCGACCAATCGACGGCGCCGGTGGCCGCATCGAGGCAATTCAAAATGCCCGTCGCCCCTAGGGTGTAAAGCTTGCCGTCGACAAACGTCGGTGTCGCGCGTGGGCCAGCGCCCGCCTGACCATCCCAGAAGCGGGCGACGTCTTCGTGGGCCCATAGTTCGCGCCCGGTGTCGAGATCGAGACAGACCACGGCCTCGTTCTCGCCGCGCTGTTCCTGTGTGTAGAGCCGTTGGCCGAGAATGGCGAAGGACGACCAGGCCGGGCCCACGCGCTGTTTCCACAGCAGCTTTGGCGCGTGCTGTTCCCAGTCTGCGTCGACCGTAATGCCGGTCACGACGCCATCGTGGGTCGGTCCGCGCAGGCCCGGCCAATCGCCCGGCGCAAGCACGACGCTCTCGACGGATTCCGGCGAGGCCGCACCTTCAGTCGCCTGGGCCGATTTCGCCGCGCGCTCGGCCAGGTACAGGTCCTCGGCCTTGGGCGCCCAGCGCCAATGAACGGCAGCTTGCAGGTCGCCCGTCAAACCGTCCATGCGCAGTAGCGCAACGGCACCCCAACTGAAAGCCAGCGCCGCGACCAGACCGATGGTACGCGCTCGCGGCGAGACCACACTGCCGACAACTAACCATAGAGTCCACATGGTAAATGCGGCGGGCAGGCCAAAGATCAAAACGCCGATGGTGCCCAGCGTCTTTTGCGAGACGGCGATCGCTATGACGGCGCCGCCGACCAGCGCCGCCAGCCCCCACCAGCGCTCGGGGCGAGTGATTTTCTTGCTCACGCACCACCAGATGACGAAGGCCAGCGTCAGAACGACCGTGGCGATCACGCTGCTGAAGAACTGCGCAAAGATCGGCGCCTCGAGCATCGATGGGATCATGTACACGATCCAGAACATCCCGACCAGCAGCACCGCGGGCCACATTTGCACCGGGCGGCGGACGCTGTTAGCGGCTAGGGCAGAATCGGGTGCAGAGCCCGAGGCGACCGATGGCGAAGCAAAGGACATGTGGCGACCTCCTACCTGCCTCCCGATGAGATGATCACGATTCTAGCTATTCGCTTGAGCGGCGCTGATCTTGGGACGAAATCGGCGGCGCATTTGTGACAGGACGCAGACTTTTTGGCGTCGGAGAGACGATTCGGGAATTGCCAAGCTGAGGTTGGCGGCCGCGACGTCGTGTCCCTGCCTCCCACCCGAGGGGGCGGACTCCACCACCTGCGGAGCTTACTCGGTCGCGCGTGCGGCGACGGGATCTCGCTCGCGAACCATGCGCAGCGCCTCTTCGAAATAGCCTTGCAAAAGGCGAAAGCGGCGCTCGTCCCCGCCGCGATCCGGGTGCAGCTTTTTGATCTTACGGCGGTAAGACTGCGTTAACTCTTGTTCCGAGCAGGGCCAATCCAGACCGAACACGGCAATGCAGCGCGGGACTTTCGCGCGGGCCCACTCGGGCGTCCCCATATCACGATAGACGATCGTCGACAGGACCCTACGCAGCGAGCGCAAATAGCGACGGAAGTCCACGTAAGCGAAAACATATCCGAGGATCGGTAGCGCGATTGCCACGCACAAAAATGCTGCAAGCGCGATGGCATCCAAGGAATCGGGCCAGGTGTGGGATGGCGCGTCGAGGGGCATTTCGGGCGGGTTCAGGTCGCTGAGCAGGTTGGACACAAACGAGAGCTTCGCCGGGCCCAATTTTATTTGAGGACCGATTCCCTTGGCAATGACAGTATTAGGGGGAGGGCGAGGCGGAATACTCGCGCGTTGCAATTACGACGAAGGAGGGACGGCGGCCGATGGACGGCCGGCATGATTTGCGAAGCTTTTCACTAATGCTCGTATTGGACCTTGTCGCCGTCGGTAATTTCTCGGACGCCGTCGACAACGATCCTTTCGCCGACGCGAAGGCCTTCCTTGACCACGAATATGTCATCCATTTCGTTTTGGTAAGTAAACGCTCGCTGGCGGGCGACGTCGTCCTTATCGACGACGTAGACATATCGCTTCCCAAGAACCTCGAAGGTCGCCCGTTGAGGAATCACGACCGCATTATCTTCTTCTTGGCTGATCAGTATCGTGCCGGCCTGACCGTGACGCAGCAGTTTATCGGGATTCGCAAAATCGGCGCGGAAGGGGATCTGGCCGGTTTCGACGTTGAAATTGGCGGGGATCGCGCCGAGCTTGCCTGGCTGATTGAACTTCTTGCCGTCGGCCAGCAAGAGTTCGATCTTCCAGTGATCAGGGCTTTGATCCAGGCCCGCGGACTTGTATTCCAGGTAACGAACTTCAGGGACGTTGAAATAGACCCACATCGTGCTGTTATCGGCTAAAGTCGTGATCGGCTCGCCCTGCTTGATCAGGCTTCCCTGCTGGTGCCGCAGGCGGTCGACCATGCCGTCAAAGCGCGCCGTCACCGAGATCACTCTGTCGCCTTCGGCGCTGGGCTTCGCGCCCTCGGCCACGGGTCTGAGCTGGAACAACAAATCTCCGCGTTGCACCGTCTGCCCCTCTTTGATGGGGACCGCGACGACATACCCTGCGACTGGTGCGCGAACCTCGATCCGGTGATGCGAGCGGATCTGTGCGACGTACGGCTGTGTGAGGGTAACGGCCTGCGACTGCACGGTGGCAACCGTAACCTTCGCCGCGTCCGGCGCCGGCCCTTCGGTCTTCGCCGTGCAGGCCGGCAGGACAAGCGAGAACCATAGCAGGATGAGCAAATCGACCCGTGAGGCTTTCATGGCATCTCCGCTTGCCGCGTGCCCCGAGCAGTACTCCCGCTAAGTGTGCCTCAAGATGTCGTCACGGAATTGAGTGTAGCCAGTCCCAGAATCGAATACCACGCGAGTTCCGGAGGCTCGGATTCTCGGCGGCTGGACACCAGCGCAGCGACGCCGAAATCTTTGCATCCTGGCTTCAATTCGGTTAGGCTATTGAGGTTAGTACCTGCCACGCCTGTGCTGGGCGTTCTGACCGACGCAAACTCCGGTCACCCGCAATTATTTCCACGCCCGAACATCGAACAACCAGGAGATTCGCCGTGAGCGAAAGTCCCTCGAACGGTCTGTCACGTCGCGAGTTATTGAAGACCACGGGGCGCGTCGCCGCCGCCACAGGATTGGCCGGCATGATCGTGCCGAAGGTGTACGCTGCCGAAAGCAACACGATTCAAGTGGCGCTGGTCGGCTGCGGTGGCCGTGGCACAGGCGCGGCAGTGAATGCATTGTCGACCAAGAGCGGGCCCACCAAGCTCGTGGCCATGGCTGACGTCTTTCCGAAGAAGCTGGCCGGCAGCTATGACGCTATCAAGGCCCAATTTGCCGAAACGCCTGACAAGATCGACGTCGCGGACGATCGCAAGTTCATCAGCTTCGACGGCTACAAGCAAGCCATGGACTGCCTGAACCCGGGCGACGTGGTGATCATGGCGACGCCGCCTGGCTTCCGCTGGGTTCATTTCAATTACGCGATCGACAAGGGCCTGAACGTTTTCATGGAGAAGCCGACCACGGTCGACGGCCCCACGACGCGCAAGATGTTCGAGCTGGCCGACAAGTCGGTGGCGAAGAACCTGAAGGTCGGCGTCGGCCTGATGTGCCGGCACTGCGAAGCGCGCCAGGAACTGTACAACCGCATCAAGAACGACGAGATCGGCGACATCATCCTGATGCGAGCCTACCGCGCCGCGGGTCCCACGGCCCACGCTTTCGCGCCACGAAAGCCGGCTGACTTCTCCAGCGAGCTCTTGTATCAGATCCAGGAATTCCACGCGTTCTTGTGGGCCAGCGGCGGTGCCTTCAGCGACTTCCTGATTCACAACATCGACGAATGCTGCTGGATGAAGGACGCCTGGCCGGTTGAAGCCAAGGGTTTCGGCGGGCGCCACTACCGCGGCGACTACGTCGATCAGAACTTCGACACCTACACGACCGAGTACACTTTTGCCGACGGCTCGAAGCTGATGCTCGAAGGGCGCACCGTCGAAGGCTGCTATCCGGAATTCGCCAGCTACGCCCACGGCTCGAAGGGATCGGCCGTGATCTCGACCGCCGGACATTCGCCGGCGCGGTGCCGCATTTATCGCGGCCAGAAGATGGATAGCAACGATCTCGCCTGGCGCTGCAAGAGGGACGAGCCGAATCCCTATCAGCTCGAGTGGGATCACTTGATGCAGGCGATTCGCGAGGACAAGCCGTACAACGAGTGCCGCCGGGGTGCCGAGGCGAGCCTGGTCACGTCGATGGGACGTGTGGCCTGCCACACCGGCCAGGTCGTGACGTACGATCAGATGCTTGCGCACGATCACGAGTTCGCGCCCGACATCGACAAGCTGACGATGGACTCGCCGGCGCCGCTGCAGGCAGGGTCGGACGGCAAGTACCCCGTGCCGCAGCCCGGTTTGAACAAAACGCGCGAGTACTAGTCGCGCACTTGGGGACCGAATTGCAATTTGCGGACCTGGCTGCCGCGTGTGGCCAGGTCCTTTTCTTGCGCCGCGCTCCGGGATTTAAACGCTTGCGGTTGGGGCGCGGTTGCGTTGCGCAGCGCTTTCGCGCGCCGTGCTGGCCGCGGCCAGGATGCGAAACAGCTCGTCGGGCTGCAACGGCTTCGAGATATGGCCGTCCATGCCGGCCTGCCGGCAGCGCTCTTCAAAGCCTTTGTACGCGTGTGCCGTGAGCGCGATGATCGGTGTGTGCCGGCCGGTTGTCGCTTCGCGCTCGCGAATGGTGGTCGTGGCGGTGAGCCCGTCGATATCGTGCATTTCCACGTCCATCAGAATGACGTCGTATGCCTCGCGCTCCCAGGCCTCGATCGCCTCACGGCCTGAGCTGGCTTTGGTGACGGTATGTCCAAACAGCTCCAGCAAGCCAGCCGCAACCTCCTGATTGACGGGGCTGTCGTCGGCAATGAGCACGCGCAGCGTCTGGCCGCCCGCGTCGAAGGTTTTCGACGGGTTGTCATCCGAACGCCCGTGGTCGGAGTCCAGCACGGCGCGGAGGGCCGACACGAATTCGCGACGTTTGACCGGCTTGGACAGGCACTGGCAAACGTCGACATTCCGACATTCTTCCGCGAAATCGTCATGACCTGCCGGCGCAAGCAATAGGATCCGCGGCAGCGGCAGCAGGGCACGGCTTTGCAGCGAGCGAATCCACGCAAGCGAGGTCTCCGTGGTGGCCGCCATATCGATGACGATTGCATCGGGGCGACCTTCCTCGTCAGCGCTGTCGAGCCACGGGTAGCTTGTGCCCGACATTGGCTGCCCCGGATCGATCGTCTCGACGACCAGGCCCAAGCCGGAAAGCATCTGGCCATAGGCGAGCGCGGCGTGCGGATTGGCAGTGGCCAAGAGTGCTCGCATGCCGGCGGTGGGCCGCCACGCCGCTACGTCTGAAGTCGGAATCCTGCGCGGCTTGTCCGCCGTTTGTAGCGTGACATTGAAGTGGAAGGTGCTGCCGTGGGTACCATCACTTTCGACCCAAATACGTCCGCCCATCAGCGTCACTAGCTGCGACGAGATGGCCAGGCCGAGTCCGGTGCCGCCGAAACGGCGCGTCATCGAGCTGTCGCTCTGACGAAATGCTTCGAAGATGCACTCCTGCTTCTCCGCCGGAATGCCGATGCCGCTGTCCTGGACGGCGACGTGCAGCGTAACGGCGTCGTGCGACTGTTCGGTAGTTTCCACGTGGACGAAGACATCGCCGTGCTCGGTGAACTTAATGGCATTTCCCACCAGGTTCATGATCACCTGGCGCAAGCGGCCGGGATCGCCGAGCAAGGCCTCGGGCACATTATCGGCCACGTGGCAGGTAAGCTCGAGACCTTTCCGCGACGCCGTCACGGCCAACAGTCGGGCCGCGTCCTCGACGACGTCGCGCACCGAAATCGCGATGCATTCCAGGTCGAGGCGGCCGGCTTCGATCTTCGAAAAATCAAGAATGTCATTGAGCAATGTCAACAGGGCGCGGGCCGAGTCCTTGACGATCGTCAGGTTATTGCGCTGTTGCGAGCTGAGCGTCGTATTCAGAGTCAGTTCGGTCATGCCGATGACGCCGTTCATGGGCGTGCGGATTTCGTGGCTCATGGCGGCCAGGAAGCGGCTCTTGGCCTGATTGGCGGCTTCGGCCGCGTGCTTGGCGACCGTCAGCTCGCTCTGCGCTTCGAGCAGCTCATTGGCCACGCGTTCCAGTTCCAGATTCGAGCGGGCCAACTCTTGCGAACGCGCTTCGACGGCGGCGGTGCGCTCGACGACGCGCTGTTCCAGGCTGGCATTCAGAGCTTGCAACTGCGTAAAGCCTTCGGCGTTCTCCAGCGCGGCTCCGGCGATCGTGGCGATATAGTCGGCCAACCGTTCTTCGTCGGGGCCGAACAGGCCGCGCACATGCTCGTGCGTGACATACAAACAGGCAACGGCCATTCCGCGAACATAGAGGGGCGTGCACAGGGCCGAGCGTTCGCCACCGGCAACGGCGCTGTCGACGTTGCGCTCGCCGCGCTCCTCGACGAAGGCGATGGCTCTTCGTACGCGCAGCGCTTCGTGCAGCCGCGCCGTGTTGCAAGCACCCGGGACGCTGCCGGCCACGGCTTCGAAATGGATGTTGCCCGCAGCGCCCACGATTTCCAGCACCACGCAATGTTCCGCGCGCAGCAACCGGAGCGCGGCCGCGCGGGCTTCCTCTTGTATCCGATCGGGCGACAAGGCCGACGCAATCCGGCGTCCCCAATCCAGCACGGCATCGAAACGGTCGGCTAGCGACAAGGTCGGCGGGGGAGCGATGGCGCCGTCTCCCTGCGGCGTGGAAAACCCGTTCAAGTCCGCCAGGATTCGCTGCGCCTCGGCCTTATCGGCGGCGGCGTCGAGCATCCTCATTTCCTCGCCGAGTTCGCCTCGCGCCAAGAGTGACTGGGCATATTCAAACCGCGCCCCTTGTTTGTGCGCCACGGCGAGACTCTTGTTCAGCGAGCGCAGGGCGCGGCGCATCGACCCGCGCATGGCCTGGATCAAGCCCAACTCGCGCAGCGCATGGGGCAAGTCGTTCTTGCACAGCCAACAGGCGCGGACCGCGCGGCGCGCCGCCTTTTCGGCGCGGCGCAACAGCGCCTCGCGACGGCCGGGCGTTTGATCGCGCACCGCGACCGCTTGCTGCCGCAAGACCGTCGCCAGCCAGGGGAGAAAGGGCAGGGTATAGGCGTTGCGCACGCCGGCGGTATAAGCCACATCGATCGCTTCTTCGAGCAGATCTTCGGCTTCGTCGAGGTGGCCCGAGCTGAGCACCTGCAGCGCATGAGCAAAGAGCACCTGGGCTTTGCCTTGCACGTCGTGCCGCGGCCGCTCCAGCTCTTCCTCGAGCACGTTTTCGGGCACGGCCCCGGCAGCGCGGACCCACAGGTCGAGGTTGATGCCGGAGGCCTGTTCGTCGCCAAGTTCGATGCCGGAGCGATAGTTGAGCTGGGCTTCTTCGAGCGCCCCGCGCAGATCACCCAGGCGGTACAGTGAAGCCGCGATCTGATAGCGCGCGATGTGGCATTGCCAGTAATCGCCCGTTCGTTCCAGCAGGCGAATGGCTTCGCGGCATTTTTCGATGCACTCGGCAAACCGCGAATCGGCGTAGGCCACGACCCCGTCGTAATGCAACGATTGCCCCTGCCCGGACAAGTCTCCAAAACCGCGACGGATTTCCAGCGACTTTTGCGCGTAATTGTGAGCGCGGCTCAAATAACCAACCAGGGTCAGTCCTGGAGCGTGCTCGGCGTACGCCTGCGCCAGCTCCGGCGTTGGCAGATAGCGCTCCGCCAGATTCATATTGCGCAAGTGCGCCCACATCACGTGCGTCAGGCTACGGCAGTACCAGCAACCATGGGCCAGATTGGAAAGGAGTGTGAGCACCAGCCGCTCGGTTTCGTCGGGCAGGCGCCGCAGGCGATTCACCAGCACGCGCGGCAGGCCGGTGTGCAAGAGCTGCACCGCGCCCTCGAACAAGACTTGCGCGACCAGCACCGTGAAACGTCGCGGCACGAATCGGCCCAGTTCACGCAAGCCCGCCTCGAACGATTCGATAGCGCCTTCCATATCGCCGCGGATGAAAGCCAACTCACCGAGCTTGTTGCGGATTTGCGCTTTGGCAAAGCTTCCTTCGGCGACCGTCGCCGCGGCGGCCAACTGCCAGCCAGCCTCTTCATACCGTCCGCGCAGCATCAGCACGCTGCCCAACTCTTCGGCCACGCGATAGCGAACGCTTGCCTCGGCGGTCACGGCGCCGCGCGCGGCGATGCCGTACTGCTGCTCGGCGACTTCCAGGGCGTACTGGGCGCGCGCTTGGCCAGCGGCCTTCAGGGCGTAGGGCAATGCCGCAGCGGAATCGCCAGCTTCGTCGAAGTGGTAGGCAATCTCTGCCGACCGATCGTTGTAACGCTGCTGCAGGTACGCGGCAGCCCGGCTATGAAGCGTGCGGCGATCACGAACGACTTCTGTCTCCAGGAGGGCGGTGCGGATTTTGTCGTGGACGAACACGCAACGTGAGCCGTCCGGACGCACCCAAACCAAGCGTCGTTGGCGCGCGATGTCCAAGGCTACAATCGATTGCGCCGCGGTCAGGTCGCTGAGATCGGCGGCAATATCCAGCTCGAATTCCTTGCCCAGCACCGCCCCGGTTGCCAGCAGTTGGCGCGTATCCTCGGGCAGCATCTGCAATCGCCGGGCCAAGAACGATGCGGCGGCGCTCGACGATTGCACGTCGTCGACGGCCAGCGACTCGACGCGCCAGCCTGCCGGCTCGCGCACCAGCGCCCCCGATTCGACCAGCCCGCGCAGCACGGCCGAAGCCATGAAAGGACTGCCATCGGCCAGGCGGGTAATGGCCTGCACGACTTCTTCCGGCAGAGGACCCGCCATCGATTCGACCAACTGTCGAATCTCGGGCGCGGCGAAAGGGGACAACCGCATGTGCAAGTCAGGCTCGACGCGGCGCAGCAGATGATTTTCAGGCACCTCTTCGGTGCGGAAGGCAACGACGAGCATGACATGACTTGCGATGGCATCGTCGCTACGCTGGGTTTGCCAACGGCGAATCAGCCGGTACGTCAGCTCGTCGGCCCATTGGCAGTCGTCTAGCAC
>DASZWQ010000041.1 GCA_035546535.1 Pirellulales bacterium
CGAAATCCTCCAAATCTTGTCTGTCAATACCTTCGAGAAAACCCCACTTTTACAGCTACTTTCCACCTCACAACACCAAAACCGTACAGACCCCGACCCTAACCAACGACGCCTATTCGACTTCTAACCGGACAGTACTGACATGCCGATTGGCATCGGTTTCGACCACTGTTCAGCGTGAAGTTCAGGAACGGAGAAGAGCTACCTCCGCACAAAGATTGGGTAAAAAATGTCTTTCTCCCAAGAGCCGAACGGGCATTGCGATATGCCGAAAAAGTCCTGGACAGCCTCGAAACGAAAGCCGCGAAGCGCGACGAGGACGAGTGGCCCTAGGTCACCAACTGCCCGCTGCCTTGCTTGCCGTCAGGCTTTCCCCTGCGCTATGATCGGTACATGAGCCGCACCGAAGCCTTGAATTCCACCGAAGCAGCCGTCGATCGCCCGCGCGTCATCGTGTTGGGCTACGGCGATCGCGCGGCGATTCGCGAACAGGCCGAACGCATGCGCTCGGTGATCGCGGCCAGTGCCGACATCGTGCTGTGGGATTTGGCTTTCACCGAATCGCTCGCGGAGGTAGACGCCGATCTGGTGATTGTCTTCGGCGGTGATGGCTCGATCCTGCGCGCCGCGCATCAGATGGCCTATCGCCAGTTGCCGGTCGTGGCCGTCAATCTGGGCAAGCTCGGATTCCTGGCGGATCTCTCGGTCGAGAGGCTCTTGGAAGTCCTGCCGCGGATTTGCCGTGGCGAGTATCGAGTCGTCGAGCACTTGATGTTCGAGTGTACCATCGAGCGCGAGGGAGCCGTCATCTGCCAGCATCTCGGATTGAACGAGGTTGGGATCCTTGCCGGGGCGCCCTTCGCCATCCTCGACATCCATCTTTACGCCGATGACGAGCTGATCACCACCTACAGTTGCGACGGACTGTTGATCAGCACGCCCGTCGGCTCGACCGCGCACAGCCTGTCGGCCGGCGGGCCGATCCTGCGCAAGGACCTGCAAGCATTCCTCGTGCTAGCAATCAGCCCACATACGCTCACCAACCGACCCGTGATCGACTGCGCCGACCGGCGCTTCGAGCTGGTGGTGCCGCAACCTCATGAAGGGAGCGCGGTGGTCGTCGATGGCCGGGCCGTTCACAAGCTGCTGGCAGGCGACCGGGTGCGCGTGGAGCGCGCCGTTCCACGATTCAAGCTGGTCGAAGTTCCCGGTCACGGGTATTATCGCACCCTCCGCGAAAAGCTCGGCTGGGGCGGTCAGTTGCATCTCAACGATCACTGAGCCAGTCGTGCGTCCCTGATAGCTTCACGACCTTCGCTACTGACTCGAAAGGATGCGAGCAGGATGAGCCGCACTCTCCGCGTGTTTTCGTCGCTCTCGATCGGCTTGTTTCTATCAGCACTAGCGGCGGCAGCCGATGATACGGCCGCGCAAGAAAAGCTGGCCAGCGAAACTCCCAAGTATGTGCTGCGCTACTCGTTCCGACCCAACGAAACGATCCGCTGGCGGGTCGTACACCAGGCGCTGGTGCGCACGACCGTGTCCGGCACGACGCAAACGGCCGAGACGCGCAGCGAATCGGTCAAGCTGTGGCAGGTGAAAGAAGTCGACGAGACGGCCGGCCAGGCCACGTTCGTCCATTCGGTCGAGAGCGTCGACATGCGTCAAAGCGTCAGCGGCCGGCAGGACGTCCATTACAACAGCGAGACCGATACGCTTATCCCCGCGGAGTTCGAAGACGTTGCCAAGGCCGTCGACGTCCCACTGAGCACGATCGTGCTCGACAATCGTGGGCATGTCGTCAAGCGTCATGAAGAACGCGCGCAGCCCGGTGCCTCGACCGGCGAAATGACCATTCCGCTTCCCGAGAAATCCGTGGCGATAAATGACGTCTGGTCGTTTCCGCATGACACCAGCGTGCGGCAAAAGGACGGCAGCACCAAGCAAGTAAAGACCCGGCAAGATTTCACGCTCATGTCCGTCGATAACGGCATCGCCACGATCAAGGTCGAGACGATCGTGCTGACGCCAATCCGCGATCCGGCGCTCGAAGCGCAATTGATTCAGCACGTAATTGATGGAACCGTGCGTTTCGACATTGCCGCCGGCCGCGTCGTCGGCCAGCAGACCGACATCGACAAGCGCGTGATCGGCTTCCAGGGCGAAGCGAGTAGCCTGCACTACGTGACGCGGTTCACCGAAGAACTGCTGCCTGAAGGCAAACCGGCGGCCCGCGTCGCGGCAGCGGCACCAAAGCCCAAAGCCGACCAAGCCGACGAGAGCAAGCCCGCCGCCGAGGGCACGGAGAGCGCCGCCAAGGAGAGCGGTGCCGCTGAGGCACCGGCGGGCGAGGTGACGAAAAAGCCCGAACCGCCGGCAAACCCCGACAAGAAGAAACCGGCGGTTGCCACCGCGCCGGCGAAGAAGACCTCACCCAGCGGCCGCCCTGCCGCCCCGGCGCGCCCTGGGAACAAGTCGACCACGAAAGCCCCCGCCAAGAAGCCGGCGCCCAAAGCAGCCGCCAAGCAAAATGGCACTGCGAAGACGAAAACCGGCAGCCGCCAGCCGGCGACCAACGACCCGCAGCGCCGATAGACTAGACAACCCGGCGAACCCCCGCGGCGCGACGGCGAGGACTCTTTCCTTGTCTTCAGCCTCCCTCGCTGGCGCTTCGGGCTAGTGGACTGTCGAACTTAAGATAAGGGGTGCCATGCTCACGAAGCGAATGAGCATGTGGTTCGACCTCTTGCCAGTTCAGCATGGCCACGGCGAGCGCAGCCATGGCACCCGAACTCCGGCAGCAAATGTGTGACAGTCCACCCGTGTAAGAGAGCGACTTTCATGCGACTGGTAATGTTCGGAACTGGCCCGTTTGCTGCACCGACGTTTCGTGCGCTTTTCGAAACCGAGCATGCCGTTGTCGGCCTGGTGACGCAACCGGCGCGCGTGGTGCGCGGCAAGGTGGTCGCCGCGACGAGCCCGTTACGCGACGAAGCGGCGCGGCGGGGCACGCCGGTGTTCGATCCCGAGGATGTGAACTCGGCGGAATCGCGCGCGAGCCTGGCCGCCTGGAATGCGGACATGTTCGTGGTCGCCGACTATGGGCAGATCCTGTCGGCGGAGACACTGGGACTTGCACCACGCGGCGCGATCAATCTGCACGGATCCTTGTTGCCAAAGTATCGCGGTGCCGCGCCGATCAATTGGGCCATCTATCGCGGCGAAACCGAGACCGGCGTCAGTACGATTCACATGACGCCGAAAGTTGATGCCGGCCCGGTGCTCGCACAAGCCCGCACGCCCATCGATCCGGACGAAAACGCCGTCGAGCTGGAAACGCGTCTGGCGGACCTGGGCGCGCCGTTGGTCGTCGAAACGATTCGATCACTCGAAGCTGGTAACGCGGCGGCGATTCCGCAAGACTTGGCGCTCGCTACCAAAGCGCGCCGCCTGCGCAAGACCGATGGCGCGATCGACTGGTCGCGCACGGCCTTGGAAATCAAGAACCAGGTGCGTGCTTTGCAACCCTGGCCGCGCGCCAGCACCGACTGGTTGCGCGCGGGCGCCGCGCCGATGAGGCTGATCTTCGGCCGTGTTGACGCTCGGACTCTTGCATCACCTGCCGCGCCGGGCAGGGTGGTCGAGGCTGATAAGCAGAAGCTGCTCATCGCCGCGGGGGAGGGGGCCGTATCGATTTTGCAAGTGCAGCCGGCCGGCCGGCAAATGATGGCCGTGGCCGATTTCTTGCGCGGCCACCCGGTGCGGCCGGGCGAAATGCTCGGGCAAACGCCGGGCGAGGCCGGCGGTTAAAAGGCCGTCGAACAACGCGCGTTTAGCGGTTCGCGCGGAGCACGATTTCTGCCCAGCGCCGAGGCCGATTGACGACCTCGCCGCTCGTTCCGAGAATACATCGCTTCCTGATCAGGTCGACTCTGTGCGGCTGGCGCGCGCTTCGATCATTGCCCCTGAGGAGCTGGCGACCCCATGAATTTCGTCGAAAAAGAAGATCCTGCAGTGTGGGCCGCGATTGCCGGCGAGATCGAGCGCCAGGAAGACGGCCTGGAAATGATCGCCAGCGAAAACTACACCAGTCCCGCGGTGATGCAGGCCGTGGGCAGCGTGCTCACGAACAAATACGCCGAGGGCTATCCCGGCCGGCGCTATTACGGCGGCTGCCAGTGCGTGGACGTTGTCGAGGACCTCGCCCGCGACCGCGCCAAAAAGCTGTTCGGCGCCGAGCATGCCAATGTCCAGCCGCACTCGGGGAGCCAGGCCAACTTGTGTGTGTACCTCACAGCACTCGAGCCGGGGGACGCCGTGCTGGGCCTGGATCTGGCACACGGCGGCCACTTGACGCACGGCATGAAGCTCAATATTTCGGGCCGGCTGTATCACTTTCTCAATTACGGCGTGCGCCGCGAAGACCACCGCATCGACTTCGACCAGGTGGCTCGGCTGGCGAAAGAGCACAAGCCGAAAATGATCGTGGCCGGGGCAAGTGCTTATCCGCGCGAGATTCCGCACGACAAATTCGCCCAGATTGCCCGGGATTGTGGTGCGAAGCTGTTCGTCGATATGGCGCACTACGCCGGGCTGGTGGCGGCCGGCCTGCACAACAGCCCGGTGCCGGTGGCCGATTTTGTCACAACGACCACGCACAAGACCTTGCGCGGACCGCGCGGTGGCCTTTCGATGTGCAAAGAAGAATACGCCAAGGACCTGGATCGCAACTTGTTCCCCGGCATCCAAGGGGGGCCGCTGATGCACGTGGTGGCGGGCAAGGCCATCTGCTTCGGCGAGGCGTTGCGACCGGACTTCAAGGACTATGCCAAGCGCATCATCGCCAATGCCAAGGTCCTGGCCGAGGCGCTATTGGCTGGAGGCGTGCGCCTGGTCAGCGGCGGCACCGACAACCACTTGATGTTGGTCGACGTCACGCCTTTGGGAATTGGCGGCAAGAAGGCGGAAGAAGTCCTCGACCTGTGCGGCATCACCGTCAACAAAAACATGATCCCCTTCGACGAGCGGAAGCCGATGGACCCGTCGGGCATTCGCGTCGGCACGCCGGCCCTGACCACGCGCGGCATGGGGACCGAAGAAATGAAACGTGTAGGGGCATGGATGATCGCGGCGCTGAAAGGTGCCGACGATCCCACGACCGTCAAGCGCATTCGCGGCGAAGTATCGACCTTGTGCAAATCGTTTCCCGTGCCGGCATCTGCGCTGACGGATTGATCAAGTGTCTCGAACCGTGTATCAGAAAATCCTTCCATCGCATTGTCCGAGGATTGCATCATGATCCGCCCCCGCCTGATTTCGGCTCTGGTTTTTCTCACGAGTATTGTCGGCCCGCTTGTTGCCTTGCGTGCCGCGGATAGCTCGCCCCTGGTCGCGACGAAGGCCGCGGATGCCGGTCCAGACTACCAGGTGCAAGGCGAGTACGTGGGCGAGATAACGGGCAAAAACAACCCGGATCACATCGGCGGACACGTCGTCGCCCTCGGGGACGGCAAGTTCGACGTCTTCGTGTACCCCGGCGGGTTGCCTGGCGCGGGTTGGAAGCAGCGGGGGCGCCTGTATCACGTCGGCGAAACTAAAAACGGTGTGACGGCGATCGCAGGCCAAGAGCGGACGGGGAAGATCGACAAGGGAGTCGCGACGATCTTCGACCTGGCCGGCAATAAAATCGGCGAACTAAAGCGCATCGAACGCACAAGCCCCACGCTCGGCGCGAAACCACCTGCAGGCGCGATCGTCCTGTTTGACGGCACATCGGCCGATAAATGGAACGGCGGTCGGCTCTCCGACGACGGTTTGTTGGAAGTCGGCTGCACGAGCAAGCAGAGCTTTAAGGATTTCCAGCTGCACATCGAATTTCAGACGCCGTTCATGCCGAAGGCGCGCGGCCAAGGGCGCGGCAACAGCGGCGTCTACCTGCAGAATCGTTACGAAGTGCAGGTGCTCGATTCGTTCGGACTGGAGGGACAGGACAACGAGTGCGGCGGGTTCTATTCCATCAAGAAGCCAGACGTCAACATGTGCTTTCCGCCGCTCGCCTGGCAGACGTATGACATAGACTTTACGGCGGCCCGCTTTGACGATGCCGGCAACAAAACGAAAAACGCCGTCGTCACGGTCCGGCACAACGGCGTGCCGATCCACGAAAACTTCGAGCTCCCCAAGCTCACACCCGGCGGTGCCCCACAAGAGGCACCGGGCGAAGGGCCGCTGCAACTGCAGAATCACGGTAACCCGGTGCGGTTCCGCAATATCTGGGTGGTAGAAAAGAAATCCTAAAGCGGCGATTCGACGATCCGGGCGCCGCGACACGTCGGCCAGGCCATGAATCCTCAGTGACCCCGTGCCGCAGGTTGCACGTAATGAATGCTGAAGAAATGACAGACTACCAGAGCGAAACACGGGACGAGCGGTTAGTGCGAATTCGCCGAGAAATCGCGGCCGGCACGTACGAAACTCCCGAGCGACTGAACATCGCCATCGAGCGATTAGCGGCCGACCTTGAGGATCGGGACGACTTTGCGGCGACGCGCCCACGCAAGCCGAAATAGCCGGTACGCAAAAGCCGCGGGACCTTTTTCCTTTGGCACGTCTTGTGCGGTGTCCATCGCGGCACCTGAGATTTTCGTTCGAGGGGCAATCGCCCTAAGCAGTCGCGCGGTAGAATGTTATTGCCGGGTTGCAGAACGAATCCGGCGGGGCGGCGGAAAAAAGTCGGAACTTCCGCCGTACCCGCCGGGCTATCCGGCCGATGTAATGTGCATTCCACTGCGACTTCGAACCATCCCTCTCGCCTGAAATTCCGTCGGAGGTGCCAACCCAAAAAGCGTGGACCGAGGTCCTTAGACCGGCCGTGCTCAGCACTGCCTGACCTTCGTTCGTCTCGCAGCGACTCCACCGTCGCAATCGGCGAGAGGTTGGATTTAAAAACCGCGACCGTGCTCGCAAGGGCCGGCCGCGGTTTTTTCATGCGCGATTGGTTGCGGCCGCGACCACCCCGTAGGATGGACGGTGTGAACCTTTCTGAGGGGGACGACCTCCTCTTCGGGAGATTTCATTTCAACTCGCGCGACGCGGAGCATCGGTCATGTACTACGTCATGCTTGCGGTGATGCTTGCAATTGGTTATTTCGGCGCGCTCGGTACCGCGGTCGTCTGGAACCGGTATCGGCGTCGCTCCGCGCCAGCCGTGTTGCCGCGGGTTGACGTCTTGATTCAACGCCACTTTCATCCGATCTCACTCAATGACCTTAGGATAGCCGAGCGCGAGTTTCCGTTTCATGTCCGCGCCGATCTGCAACAGGCGATGGCGCGGCACTTCGACGGTAACGGCCGAGCGCCCTATTTCACCGGCGTACGGCGGGAATATCATCACGGTCAAATGTCGTTCGCCGACCTGCTGCACTCGGAACACTATCCGGCCCAGGCGGTGCCCCCGGAATTCGAAGAGTTGGACATCGGCGACGAGCGACCGGTTTGCTGCCTGAAAAACGGACTGTGGTTAACCAACGAAGAAAGTGAACCACTGGCCATCCTCGTGACTTTCGCGGGTACTTACGGCGAGCCGCCGCGACTGAAGGTCCAAGTTGCGACGCGGAACGACCCGGCAGCAAGCCGGCGCGTCGAGCGGTTCTTTCAGGCGTTGGAAGAAGGTGTCCGTCAAGCGGCCTCGTATCGCGGCAAGATTCTGTCGTTGGAAGCGTCTCCGTCCTACAGCGGTATGAGCACGGGCATTACTGTTCACAAGCTTCGGTTCGTCACTCGCGATCAAATCATACTGCCGTTAGCGACGCTTGAGCTCTTGGAACGTAACGTCCTGCGCTTCATCGACCAGCGGGCGAAATTGGCCGCGCTGGGACTGTCGACCAAGAAGGGCCTGCTGTTTTACGGCCCTCCTGGGACCGGTAAAACGCATACGATCCATTACCTCTCTCGCGCACTTCCGGGCCATACGATGCTGTTGATCTCGGCCGAGCAGGTGGGGCTACTCGACATGTACATGACGCTGGCTCGCCTGCTGCAGCCGAGCGTCGTCGTGCTCGAAGACGTCGACCTGATTGCCCGCAACCGCGCCGATATGAATAGCGTGTGCGAAGAGGTGCTTCTCAACAAGCTGCTCAACGAGATGGACGGTTTGAAGGAGAACGTCGACGTGATCTTCATTCTGACGACCAATCGTCCAGAGGCGTTGGAATTTGCCCTCGCTTCGCGCCCGGGCCGCATTGATCAGGCCATCGAGTTCCCGGTGCCGGACGAAGCCGGACGAGAAAAGCTCGTGCGCCTCTATGCCGGCGGTATCGAACTGGCTCCAGGCGTGATGCAGTCCGTCGTGGCCCGAACGGAAGGCGTTAGCGCCGCGTTCATCAAAGAGTTGTTGCGACGCGCGACGCAGTTTCATCTGGAACGCGCCGCTTCGAACGAATTGGAGTGGTCGGATATCGAGGAAGCGCTCAACGAACTGCTGTTCCGTGGCGGCCCACTCAATCGAATGATGTTGGGGGCCCAACGCGAGATGCAGCAGTCGTAAGCGGCCGATGTCGCCAGCGCGGGCCGCTAAGGCCGTCATGACGCGGTCGTCGTCACCTTCTCGCGCAGGCTGGTGGCGTTGGCCCCGAAATTGGCAGGAATCTCCGGATGCTTGCGCACGAAATCGACCATCGCCGGAACACAGTCGCACGGCGCCGGGCAATGAATGCCCGAGCCGGCCAGCGCCGCGTCGAGATTGCGCGTGTCGTATTCGACATCGTGCTTCATGTAGGCGAACACCTCGGGCGGTAACTCGAGTGCCCGCGACAAGGCCGGAAACATTTTGAACGACAGCTTGCCGAGCCAGGGTGGCGCGCTGTACGGAGGCGGCTTCACGCCGAAGCAGGCGAACATCGCCGCGGCCAATTCCCCCATTCGCACCGGCGGATTGGGGAGCACGTGATACGCTTTGCCGGCCGCGCCGGGCTTCTTGGCAAGATATTCCGTGGCGTCGCAAATGAAATCGACCGGCACCATGTAGAAACGCGTCTCGCGGCCACCGTACCAGAAGTACCGGCTCCAGCGGACCCAGCCCTTTTGCTCAAGCGCCACCAGCGTGCGGATGATGAAGTAGGGGCCGTCGTATTTATTGATTTCGCCCGTGCGCGAATCGCCGGAAACGACGCCCGGCCGGATGATCACCGTCGGAATGCGGCTCCAGCGCGCACGCACCGCGACTTCGGCTTCCCACTTAGTAAGCTCGTAGTAGTTCTTCCAACTGCGGGCTTGTTCCAGTTCGTCCTCCAGCACACGGCCGGTGCGCGTGCCGGAAACGTAGGCCGTCGAGAAATAGATCAGCCGCGATAGGCGCGGCAGCGATTCGCAAAAATCGAGCACGTGCTCGGTGCCGGTGACGTTGACCAGCCGCGAGATGGCGTGCGGCGTGGCCAGATCATAGATCGCGGCCAGGTGATAGACGGTGTCGACCTCCTCGGCGAGCCGGCGGCGCGTGGCTTCGTCGAGGCCCAGTTGGGGACGCGTGATATCGCCCAGAACGATCTCGGTACGGTCGCGTCCCTCGGGAAGGGCGTCGCGCGCCGCCTCGGCCGCGCCGCGCATCGCCGGGATGACCAGCAGGCGGACGGTCGTCTCGGGCTCGGACAAGAAGCGATGCAACAACTGTCCGGCAATGAAGCCCGGGTAGCCGGTGATGAAGATGGCCCGTGGCATGTCAGGCCCCTTGCTGACAAGGCGTTGCTCGAGGTGGATTGGGACGCGGTGCCTCTTCGCGTTCTTCGCAGCTCAGTTGGCCGCCGCGGGCGCGGCCAAGTGCTTGTCGAACCAATCGGCGATCGTGACCATTTCGGCGGGCAGGTTGGGCCAGCCATGCGCTTGCCCCTCTTTAACGACCAACTCCGCCGGCACGCCGGCCTCTTTCAGCTTGTCGATGATCAGCTGCGCCTGCTGGATCGGCACGAGCTTGTCCGCATCGCCGTGGATGATCAGCGTGGGCGGATCGTCGGGCGTGACATGGTTCACCGGCGAAATCTGCTTGCCGATTTCCGTGATTTTGGATTCGTCGGTGATCGGCACGAAATGCTTGGTCTCGTTGTCGAACTCCACGAAATCGAACGGGGCGCGGAAATTTTTCAGCACGCCGCGGCCGATGGCGTTTTCGCCGGGCTGCCCGTAATTCAGAAAATCCGTCGGCGGAAAAAAGCAGCCCACCGCCCGCACGCGGCTGCTTTCGCGATCGACCGGATCCTTGGCGGACGAGTCGCCCGCGGTGCCGGCCGTGCCCTGCATGAGCGACAGATGCCCACCGGCCGAGGCGCCGCTGATACCAATGCGATCGGGATCGACGCCGTAATCGGCGGCGTGGTTGCGAATATAGCGCACCGCGCGGTGCATGTCCTGCAGGACTTCAGGAATGGAGAACCTGGGCTGGCTACCGTGTACGACCTCGAAGACGGTGTAGCCGCGCTTGAGCAATTCGGCGGCGAAGGCCGTGTTGACCGACTCGTGCGAAGAGAACCAGCCGCCGCTGACGCAGAAAATCACCGCCGCGCCGTTCTGTTTGGCCGGTCGAAACACGTCCATCGTGAGTGCCGTGCCGAATTTGCGGCCGTAGATCACATCCTCGGTTCGTTGGAAGTCGGGCTCCTCAGCGGCGGCCGCGGAGTAAACCGCCAACACGAAACCAGCGGCAAGCACGGTTGCGACGATTCTGTGGAATCGAGAACGAATACCGAGCGATGGACGGTTCAACGGCAGCGCCGCGGGCGCGCCATTTCCCAGGAAATCGCCAGAAGTTGCGCGGACAGGAAGCATAAGAGATCGCTCCTGAAATGGTTGTGCGAGAAGACGAGTGACGTGCGAGTTGGCCCGCCTGCGAGCGTACTGCCCGATCGCCGGGTAAGCAAGAATTGCGGCAACGGATTTTACAGAATCTTGGCGGCCGGTGCGTCCGCCGCGGCTAACCGATTTTGAATAGCGCCAGGATGATCTCCAGCGCGATGAGCACGATGATCACCACTTCCATGAACTCGGCGCGGAAGGTGTCGGCCCGATCCGACACGATGGAATACACGTCCTCCATCGTTCGCAGCGACCGCTCGATGCTGCGTTCCCACGTTTCCAGGTGGAAACGCCCGGCGAGCAGGCGGTAAACCCGGGCCAGGTATTGATCGCCGACCAGCTTCAGCACGTTGCCGGTCCGCTCGAAAACGTCGTTCGCTTCCATGCGCAGCTCGCCCAGCGCGCGTAGCGGCAGCGCATGAGTGCGCCAGAACGGCAAAAACGAACGCCTCACGGGGTGGATCAATCGGTAGGCCTCGCCCAGCCGGCGGTCGAGTTGCTCGTCCAGGAAACGAAACTCGAGCAATTGCAGATTCGCGAACTCGATGATCTGCAACGTCTCGCCGCAGTCCTGGTCGAGCAAGAACGCCGCCGACCACTCGGCCACGAACAAATCGCGCGGACCGTAGCTGATGCGGCTTTTCAGCGCCTCCTCGATTTCCTGCGGGCTCAAGGGCTCGTCTTCCAAACGCACCAGCCCCGCCAGCCACGCGCCGTGCTCGGCCAGTAATTCAGCGGGCGCCGGCAGCGGCCCCTCGGGCGCGACTTGGAACACGAAATACTCCTCGGTCAGGTCGCTCCAGACTGGCTGGTGAATCGACGGCAGCAGATTCGTATAAACCGGCGCGAATGCCTGGCGCGCGGCATGCACCAACTCGCTCGGCTCGGCCAATGCCCGGGCCAGTCGCACCAGGCCCGCGGGCGATTGCGAAAAGGGGGCTCGCAGCGCCACGCTCACTGCGCCAAAATCAAACAACGTAGCTTCCACCGATAGCGCGACTTCGCCCAGCTCGGCGAGCGCCAACCGCACCGGCGGCAAGCGGAATCTTAGGGGCGGCGGACGATAGGCGATCGATGACGGCGTGCGCGGGCGGCGCGGCAGGCTCTGCGATTCGGCGGGCACCAACTGCCGCGCTCGATCGAGGTTCACTTCGCCCCCGATATCGAAAGCCACGTGTACGTGCAGCGTGCCGGCGAGCAACTCACAGCGCGGCGCGGTGTCGCGGGAATCGCCGCGCGTGACACTCTGGGATTCGCTGCTCATGGCGCGCTAACATCGAAAGGCGGTGTCGGAACGCCTCAATCGTAAGAGAGGAGAGAGGCGCCTGCCAGAAGCAAGGCCACGTGTTTGGTTCGCCGGCGTCGGACGCGATCCAAAAAGATCGGCGGTGCAAAAACACCGCGGGAACGCCGAAGCAAATCAAGAATCCGTTTCGGGATAGATTTTGATTGGCTCTTGCGGCAGCTTCACGCCGGGCGGCAGCTTGGGACGCGGCGCCATGCGGTCCAGGGGAGGAAGACGCTTCAGTTCCGGCTCGAAGTCCGGTTCCGGTTCGGGGGCCGGCGCTGGCGTGCGCGCAGCAGGCTTGTTTGGACTGGCCGGCGCGGCATCATTCGTGCGCGGCTTGATCGGCACCAGGGCCGCGCCCCGCGCGACATCCTGATAACGCATCACATGCTTCGCGACGGACCCGCGGGTCGCGGGCGTTCCCTGCGGAAACAGCGGACTTCGCTCGAGCGCCCGCTCGGCGAGCTCCGCCTTCGTAGCCGCACGGAAAATCTGCAACCGGCCCGTATTCGGCACGAAAGATTTTGGCGGCGGCGCAAGCGTCTTTGCGGGTGCAGGCGGCGATGGCACGGGGCTGCGTTGGTGTTCCGGCTGGCGAACCTTCGTCGCCTGCACCGGCTGCGCGGCTCTTCCGGTCGACGGCGCACGCAACGGATTTACGGGAGCCGACGAGCGCGCGGCCGGTGACATGCGCGGCGCGGTAAGCACTCGCGGCTGCGCAGTATTGGCCGGCGAGGCGGCGAACAGATGGACGGCACTATCAGCCGAGGCTGCCAGGAGGATTGCCGCGCACGCGCTACGCAGCAGTCGCACATTCGTCACGCGTGGCATATCTTTCCCTGTGACCGCGGCAAAACGATGCGGTGCGCGGTATGCGGCGCGCACGGGGCCTGGGAAAAAATAACCCGCCGCGGGTGATTGTCAATTTCACCCGCTCGACAGCGATTCACGTGCGCAATTCTTCCAGCTCCGCCAGGCGCGCCGAAATACGTTCGTCGTCCGGAATCTCGCCGCGCTGCCGGCGATCGGCAAACTCGATCTCGAACTCTTCCAGCTCGTCCTTCAGCGCCAGCCGCGCCATGGGGCTCAATCGATCGATGAACAGCACGCCGTTCAAGTGGTCGGTCTCGTGTTGCACCGCGCGAGCGAAGAGCCCGTCGACCGTCTCTTCGATTTCCTGGCCCGTCAGATCGTAGGCGCTCACGGTGATCGTCTCGGGCCGGCGGATGTGCGCGTGCAGGCCTGGCAGGCTCAAGCATCCCTCCTCGGCCTCGGCCGTCCCCTTGGGATCGCTCAGCACCGGGTTGATGAAGACCTGCTCCTCGTCGGCTTCAGCCGCGTCGCCGGTCAGATTCAAGACGAACAGCCGGTACGGCAGGTCGACCTGGTTGGCGGCCAACCCGATGCCATTGGCCTGGTACATCAGGTCGAACATGTTGCGCACGATTTGCCGCAGCTCGTCGTCAACACGTCGGAGCGGCTTCGAGACACGCCTTAAGGTGGGGTGTGGAAACTGGATAATCCGCAAGCCGATGGCCCTCCTGGGGCGTAAACAAGCCGGGTGACTGCCGTCGATTGAAGTGGTTGCCAGAATTATAGTTCTGCCCGGCCAGGGCATGAAGTCCCAGCGATTCGTCGGCGGCTTCAGAAGTCCCGCTTATGCACCTGGCGAGCGGAATTTCGGCCACGTTTTCGGCCGCCGTAGTCGCCACGATCGGTGAAGCGACCCCGCGAGTGATGTCGCGGTTGGCGATCGTCCGATTTGTCCCTATGATTGGATGGCTGCCCCGCCGGCCCTTCAAAAATCCGGCGCGGGCCATCCTTCTGTGGCCGCCTGAGCGGGCCGATTTTTTCGCCTGTCCGGCCTCGGCTGAACCCCGTTTGTAGGAATCGATCGTCATGGCCAAACAAGGGCCTCGCAAAAAGCTTCCCAAGGAACTGGCCGTTATCAATGCCGATAACTGCACCGGCTGCGAGGCGTGCCTCGAAGTCTGTCCGGTCGACTGCATCATGAAAGTGCAGCAGTACGACAACATGTTCAACTTGCAGAGCTGGTGCGAGATCGACATCGAACGCTGTGTCGGCTGCGAAGTGTGCGTCCACATTCCGCGCAAGAAGACCGATCCCTACGACCTGACGGTTTGCCCGTGGGACGCGATCGAGATGGTTCCTACCGAACTCGTGGCGCAGACGGTTGCCGTGATCGGGGGTCCGCCGGCGTACATCCAGGAGAACTGGGATCGCCTGGTCGGCACGGCCCAGCACCTGGCCGAGCTCAAGGCCAGCGGCTGAACAAGGAACGCAGCTCGTCTCGTAGGGTGCACGGTTTGCAGAGTGCACTGAGTGCACCAGAACCTTGGTTCTTGCAAAACCGCGCCGCGCCGTGCGTTCTCTGGCGTCTTGGTGCCCACAGGGCACCCTACCAATCGCGTGAACGTATAGTTCCTCGTCAATTTCCCGCGATTTGCGCCAGGCACGATTGCATGTACTCGATACTTTCGCGCGCCAGTCGTTCGACGCCGGGCGAGTAATCGAAGACCTCGACCGACACCCAGCCGCGATAATCGATTTCGCCGAGCGCTTCGAAGATCGGCACGAAATCGATCTCGCCAAAGCCCGGTCCCAGGCGGTTGGCGTCGTTGGCGTGAAAATGCGTCAGCATCGCGGCGTGCTTGCGGATGATGTCGGGGATGGGCGTTGCTTCGCTTGACATTGCCTTGCAGTCCAGATGCAGCCGGCAATGCGACGAGCCGACCATTTCGGCCAATTGGGCGCCCAAATCAGCCGTTAGCAAGAAATCTCCTTCGGCGGGCCCCAAGGGCTCGACGAGCAATGTGACGTCGGTTTCTTCCAACGTCGGCACCACCGATTGAAATACCTCGGCCGCATACCCCATCGCCTGCTCGTGCGTCACGCCCGGCAGCAGGTTGCGCTGCTGCGGCGAACCGAACACGAGCAACTTGCCCCCCAGGTCGCGACACAAATGCGCCAGGTCGCGCAAGTATTGCGCCGTCTTGTCGCGCACCGCGCGGTCGGGGCTCGTCAGGTAGTAGCCCGTTGTCTTCGCGAGCAGCCAATGCAGCCCGATGACCTCCAGGTCCGCGGCCTCGGCCTGGCGGCGCACTTCCGTGCGGCGGGCCGAGCCGATTTCCTTGGCGTCGCTGGCCATCGTAAAGGGCGCGATCTCGATGCCCGTGTAACCGCACTCGCGCGCGAAGGCAAAGGCCTTGTCGAACGGCCAATCCAGAAATGTCTCGTTGCAAATGGCGAACTTCATGGCAGGCTGCCGCATTCCCTGTCGTATGATCACAAAACTCGCTGGCTGTGGAACTGACGACGAGCGTACCGGGCTGGCATCCCTCGGGCAACCCGCGACTTCCCGGTCCATGTGCAGCCGAGACGGCCGCACCGCAACCGCGTGTCGCGTCTGTATTTTGTGGTGCAGGCGTCCCGCCTGCACCCTTGCGCAGCATGAAAAACGGATCGGCCTGGTCCCGGCCGGACAGACCCCTTGCTCGACGCGTTTCTCCCGGGCTACGCTGAAACACGGCATTTCCCTTCGTTTTCCGAGAGATCGCATGCTCACCCGTCGCTCGTTAGGCTGGCCGATCACGCTGGGCGTGGTGATGATCGTGCTGTTGGTCGCGCTGACGGTCGGTTGGATCGTGGTTGTCGTCGTGGCCGCCAATCGCACCTCCTCGAGCGGCTACTGGTGGGCCATCCTGGCGGTCGGCACCACGTTCCTGGCGCTGGTTCTGGTGGGCGTGGTGCTGTACTTGCTCCTTTCGATCAAGGAAATCCGGCTGAACCAGCGACAATCGAATTTCATCGACAGCGTTACGCACGAGCTCAAGTCACCGCTGGCATCGCTGAAGCTGTACGTACAGACCCTCTCGCGGCGCAACGTCACCGACGCGCAGCAGGCCGATTTTCATCGCTTCATGCTCGACGACCTCCAGCGGCTTGATTCGCTGATCAATCACATGCTCGACACGGCTCGCCTGAACGTGGCGCCGCCGCGCGACGAAGCGGTCGACGTGGAAGTGGCCGACGTGCTGCGCAGTTGCGCCAAAACCGCCTGCATGCACTACCGACTGCCCGACGAA